>NZ_VKDB01000005.1 GCF_007280555.1 Deinococcus detaillensis
TGGGCACTGTAGTCAATGGGTTGCCCAGATTTTGGAAGCGAGAAGGCGGTATTCGTTTTGCTCTTAACTCCTCAGGTACAGCTCCAAAGGAGAGGAGGTGAATGAGCGCAGCGCATAATCTGTTCCCTACAAGCAAAACAAAATGCAGATACGGCTCACGCCTTCTCCCCTTCCACCAGTGCCCCACCCATCAGCCGCACCGCCCACAGAGCCAGCAAGGTCGCCACCAAATCTTCGAGGCCCAGCCCCGCCCAGATCAGTTGATCGGAGAACTTGGGCATCGGCACAAAGCCCGTCGGCGGCCAAATGTTCGTGACGGTAATGGCAACGCCGAGCATGGCCGACAAGTTGAGCCAGGTCATCAAACGGGCGCGGCCAGTGGTGTCGGCAGGACTCGCAAACAGCACCGCGCTGACGGTGTAAAGCGCCAGCCCCGCCGCGATGCCGCCGCCCCAAACCACGAACAGCAGCAGCACGGCAATCGGGTTGGCCGTATCTCCTGCGCCGCTCAAAATCGCCACCACAGTGAGCAGCCACACGGCGGCCCGCAGCGCGATCAGCCACGGATAGATGAGGCGGAACACGCGCAGGCGGGCGTCAGTCAGTTCGGCTGTTTCGCCGCGCAGGAAGTCGCCCAAGAGCACCGTCCAAAGGACCAAGCTGATGGTGGCCAGCACCACGTCCAGCGAGCCGAGCAGCAGATCCGCGCCGGTTCTGCGAAAAGCGTCGTAAATGCCGTAGACAACCAAGGTGACGACTTGCAGCCACAGCGCGGTGAGGGCGGCGCGGCGAGCGGTGAGCGCATTGACAGCTCTCACACGCCGAGTTTTTGCTGGAGCAGTTGACGCACCACGTCCGGTTTGGCCTGACCGCCCAGAGCTTTCATCACGGGGCCGAACAAGGCATTCATGGCTTTGGCATTCCCGGCCTTCACCTTGGCGACGGTGGCGGGGTCGGCCTGCATGGCGGCGTCGATGGCCGCTTCGATTGCGCCGGTATCCGACACGACTGCCAGCCTGCGCTCCTGCACCAGCACGGCAGGGTCAAGGCCAGTCATCACGTCGGGCAGCAGGTCTTTGGCCATTTTGCCGCTGAGGGTTCCGGCGTCGATCAAGCCAACTAGGGACGTGAGGTGAGCGGGTTGCAGCGGCGTGTCTTTGAGGCTCTGCTCACGGGTGGCCAGGTATCCGGCCACGTCTGTCAACAGCCAGTTGGTGAGCTTTTGTGCATCCAAGGGTTGGGCGTCGGCTCCTGACTTAAGCGCTTCATCCAGAAAGCGGCTTTGCGCCGCGTCCATACTCAGCAGCTCAGCGTCGGCGGCGCGGATGCCCAGCGCCAAATAGCGCTCCAACTTCTGCGCGGGGAGCTCCGGCATTCTGGCCCGCACCGCCTCGATCATTTCAGGAGTGATGTTGAGCGGCGGTAGATCCGGCTCGGGGAAGTAGCGGTAATCGGCTTCACCCTCTTTGGTTCTCATCACGAATGTTTTCTGGCCGCCCTCATCCCAACCCATAGTGTCCTGAGTGATGGTGCCACCACCGCTGAGCACCCGCGTTTGGCGGGCAATTTCGTACTCCAGCGAGCGCTGCACACTCCGAAACGAGTTGAGGTTCTTGACTTCCACTTTGGTGCCCCACGGCTCACCAGCTTTGTGAAGGCTCACGTTCACGTCGCAGCGCATCTTGCCTTCCTCGGGGTTGGCCTCGCTGACGCCGAGCGACTGGGCAATCGCCCGAATCTGGGTCAGAAATTCGCGGGCCTGTTCGGGAGTGGTGAGGTCGGCTTCCGTGACCATTTCAATCAGTGGCATTCCGGCGCGGTTGAGGTCAAGCAGGCTGTACGGCGCGTAGGCTGGGTGCATCAGCTTTCCGGCGTCGTCTTCGAGGTGGGCGCGGTTGATGCGGATGCGCTTTCCATTCACGTCTAAAAAGCCGTCGCGGGCAATCGGGCGGTCATACTGCGAGAGCTGGAAGTTTTTGGGGGCGTCGGGGTAAAAGTAGTTCTTGCGGTGAAACTGGGTAAAGCCCGACACGTCGCAGCCGAGCGCCAGCCCGAACATGATCGCCAGATTGACCGCCTCGCGGTTGAGGGTCGGCAGCGTGCCGGGCAGCCCCAGCGTAAACGGATCAATGAAAGTGTTGGGGTCTTTGCCGAAATAATCGGTGCTGCACGCGCTAAAAATCTTGGTGCGGGTATTCAGGTGGAGGTGAACTTCTAAGCCGATCACGGTTTGGTACATGGACTGAGTATAAAGACTGGGGCGGGAGTAAAGCGGGCCGAGTCTTAAACTGCGGCTGTGAAACTTACCGATTGGGCCAGCGTCGCCGCCAATAGCTACAACTTACCAGAAGGTCTGTATCCGCCAGATGCCCTGCCCGAATTGCTGGGAATGCTGGCCTCACCTGACCCAACGGTGCGAGATGAGCAAGCCTACATGACCTTGTCAGAGTGGACGCAGGCGGGACACTTCGACGCCGTATTGGCCGAGCTGGGCGCACGAACGACGGCGCTGCTCCGAGCTCCCGACATTCTGAGCCGCTCGTTTTCGGCGCTGATTTTGGGCGAAGCGGTTCGGCGGGATACCAATTTGCTCCGCGAACAGGGAAAAGAGTTGGCTTTTCGGCTACTTTGGTATCCTTCCGCTCTGGCGGCTTGGCACCACTGGTATCCGAACGAAGCCGATGTGCGCTCGTTTGAGGAAGGCACCGGCTGGATTCACACAGTTGCCCACGGAGCAGACACGGCACTGGCTTTAGCACTGCATCCACAGGCGAGCGCCGCCGACCTCCAACTTATTTTAGACACGCTCACGGCGAGGCTGCGGAGTTTGCCGCTATACCTCTCGCAAACCGAAGATGACCGCTTGGCCCTCGCGGTGCTGGCCGTTCTTTCGCGGCCTGAAGTGACTGTGGAGTACATCAGCAGTTGGCTGGAGAACTACCAAACCCTTTGGGCGAGCTCAGCAGCTGGCCTTATTCCGGCTGGGCCGGTCTTAGCGGTGCGAACACTGCACAGCCTGCATACCCTGTTGCATCTCGGCGCGACCCTCGGCGACGTGACGCTGCACCCCGCTTATTCCGCTGAAACGCTGGAGCTGGTGCAGGAAGCTTTGCGGAGCATTTACCCGTATTATGGTCAGCCCTGAACCAGCCTCAAACCAAAGCTGCTTCCCGCTCTGCCAACTGCCGCGCAATCTCCGCCACCGCTTGCTCGGCGTGAATGCGCCCATTTTCGATAAACACCTGATTGGTTTTGCCCGCGTAACCCGCCGAACCCGCCACGAACAGGCCCGCCACGCTGCTCTCGTGCTGCCCGCTCAGCACCAAGCACTGATCGGGCTGGGTTGCCAAGTCGAGGTCTTCCAAGAAAGCCAGCTTGGGGCGGTAGCCGGTCAGGGCAAAGGTGAAATGGGTCGCAAGCTGCTCGGTGGTGCCGTCCTGGTGCTGCACCAGCACATAGTCGGGGTGAATTTCCACCACCTGCGAATTGAACTGAGCGGCGATGCTGCCGGCTTTGATACGGTTTTCGAGGTCGGGGCGTACCCAGTATTTGATGGTGCTTTTGAGTTCGGGAGCACGCACCACCATCGTCACGTTCGCACCGTTGCGCCACAGATCAAGGGCGGCGTCGGCGGCGCTGTTGCCCGCGCCAATCACGGTGACGTTCAGCTTCCAAAAGGGGTGGCCCTCGGTGTAGTAGTGGCTGACATTCTCGGCGTCCTCACCCGCAATGCCGAGGTGCAGCGGATTGTCGTAGTAGCCGGTGGCGACGATGACGCGCCGGGCTTCCAGCAGATTCATCTCGCCGTCCTGATTTTCGACTTCCAGCGTGAATCCGGCGGGCGCGGCGTGAACTTTGACCACTTCGCTGTACTGGCGGATATTCAAGTTCTCGCGCTGGGCAACCAGGCGGTAATACATCAGCGCGTCTTTGCGGTCAGGTTTGTCGTGACCCGTCACCATCGGGTGACCGCCAATTTCCAGTTCGGGCGCGGTGGTAAAAAAAGTCATGTAGGTGGGGTAATCGAAAATGGCATTGACCACGCAGCCTTTGTCCAGCACGACGTAACTGAGTCCGGCCCGCTTGCAGGCGATGGCGGCGGCCAGGCCGACCGGCCCTGCGCCCACAATGGCAACGTCAATCAGAGAGTTTTGGGTGTTGTGAATGTCTGGCTTCATGGTCAAAATTGTGCCACGCGGCAGCAATCTGAAGGGTAGCCGAGTTCATGAACGGGGCTTGTCTGTTGAAAAAGTGAACAGCCACTCCAGCTCAATCTCTGGGCTTAGACTCTAGGCAGCATGTTCCAGACCCGTCTCGGTCATACCCATTTTGCCTTTGCCGATACCCGCGAACTGCTGGGCCGCGCTTCGGCACAGAAATCCGGCGACGAGTTGGCGGGGTTGGCGGCTCGCAGCGCTCAGGAACGCGAAGCCGCCCGCGCTCTGCTGGCCGATGTGCCGCTGTTGGCCTTGCTGAACGAGCCGCTCATTCCCTACGAAGCCGACGAGATCACCCGCTTGATCGTGGACAGCCACGACGCCCTCGCCTTCGCGCCCATCGCGGGCCTGAGCGTGGGCGAGTTGCGCGACTGGCTGCTGTCGGCCACGCCTGACCAACTCGCAGAAGTGCGCGGCGGCCTGACGCCTGAAATGGTGTCGGCAGTGTGCAAACTGATGCGGAACCAGGACTTGATGCTGGTGGCCAGCCGTTGTGAGGTCGTGACCCGTTTCCGCAACACCCTCGGTTTGCGCGGCCATTTTTCCACGCGGCTGCAACCCAACCACCCCACCGACGACCCCAGAGGCGTGCTGGCTTCCACCCTCGACGGGTTGATGTTCGGCGCAGGTGACGCGGTAATCGGCATCAACCCCGCGCTCGACAACGTGGACGCCTGCACGACCCTGCTGCACCTGCTCGACGAACTGCGTCAGACGCTGGGCATTCCCACCCAGACTTGCGTGCTGACCCACGTCACCAATACTTTGCAGGCCATTGAGCGCGGCGCTCCAGTGGACTTGGTGTTTCAGAGCATTGCTGGGACGCAGGCGGCCAACAAGGGTTTCGGGATTGATCTGGCCCTGCTGGACGAAGCGCACGCCGCCGCGCTGAGCCTGGGACGCGGCAGCGTGTTTGCAAACGAAAGTCGGGGCCAAAATGTCATGTACTTTGAAACCGGACAGGGCAGTGCGCTGAGTGCGGGGGCTCATCACGGCCTCGATCAACAGACCTGCGAGGTGCGGGCCTACGCGGTGGCGAGGCGGTACGCGCCGCTGCTGGTCAATACGGTGGTGGGCTTTATCGGCCCCGAATACCTCTACGACGGCAAGCAGATCATCCGTGCGGGCCTGGAAGACCACTGCGCGGGCAAGCTGATGGGCCTGCCGATGGGCTGCGACGTGTGTTACACCAACCACGCCGAGGCCGATCAGGACGACATGGACGTGCTGCTGACCTTGCTGGCCGCGTCGGGCGTCAACTTCGTGATGGGCGTGCCGGGGGCCGACGACATCATGCTCAATTATCAGTCCACCAGCTTTCACGACGCTTGGTATGTGCGCTCACTTCTGGGCCGCCCGCCCGCGCCGGAGTTCGCCGCTTGGTTGGAGCAGATGGGCCTGACCGAACGCGGCCAGCTCAGCTTGCCAAAAGCCGGAACGCCGCTGCGGGCCGCCCTGCACGAGTTGGGTGCGTGAGCGACGACCTGACCGAGCAGACCCCCTGGCAAGCCCTCCGCGCTTTTACCGAAGCCCGCATCGCTTTGGGCCGTGCCGGAACATCATTGCCAACCCGCGAAGTCCTGAAGTTCAATCAGGCGCACGCCGCCGCCCGTGACGCGGTGTGGACGGAAGCCGACTTTGCGCCGCTGCGCTCTCAGTGGCCCGACGCGCTGGAAATTCGGTCACAAGCTGAGAGCCGCGCCGAGTATTTGCGCCGCCCAGATTTGGGAAGGGCGCTCCATCCTGATTCCAGAGCTGCTTTGCAAGCTCTCAGACCACCCGCGCCGGAGGTGCTCATCGTGGTGGGCGACGGACTGAGCGCTGCTGCTTTGGAACACGCCCCCACACTGCTGAGCGCTCTCCTCCCAGTGCTGGGTGGTCTGCCGACCCGCTTGCTGCTGGCCCACCAATGCCGCGTCGCTCTGGCCGACGAAGCAGGCGAATTGCTGAGTGCGGGGTGCAGCTTGATGATTCTGGGCGAGCGGCCCGGCCTGAGCAGCGCCGACAGCCTAGGCGCATATCTGACCTTCGCACCCCGCCTTGGGCGGCAAGACAGTGAGCGCAACTGTGTTTCCAACATTCGGCCCGGCGGACTGGACATTCACGCGGCGGCACAAAAAATTGCTTTCCTTCTTCGGGAGAGCTTGCGGCGGCAGCTCAGCGGGGTGCAGTTGAAAGATGAAACAGGCAGAGACGAACTCGGCAAAGACGAAAGCGCTAGGGTCATCAGCAATGAATCCCCGCTTTGACGCCCTCTTTGAACAGGTGGTGGCCGAGCATGGGCGCTTTGGCCACCCCGCCCACCTGCATCTGTCTTGGCTGCTGCTAGAAGAAACCGGAGCGCTCGGAGCGCTGGCCGCCTTCAACGCCGGACTGCTGACACTGGCACAGTCGCTGAAGCTCACCGACAAATACAACGCCACCCTGACCACCGCCTTCTTTTTTCTGGTGCTGGAGCGCCGCGTGGCAGGCCAAACGTGGACAGACTTCGCCGCCCAACATTCTGATTTGCTGGACTGGCAGCAGCGGGAAAGGTTTCTTAGCCCTTTTTACGACCTTGCTGAACTCGGCTCGGCAGCGGCTCGGCAAAACTTCTTGATGCCGCACTTGCCACCAAAGGACTTGCTCCTAGAGGAAAAGCCATGAGCTTGACGCTACCCACGCTCCACACTGCCCGCCTGACGGTGCGCCCGCTGAACTTGGCGGACGTGCCTGCCTTCACCGCTTACCACAATGACCCCGAAGTGGCGCTGTACCAGAGTTGGGACATGCCTTATCCGCTGGCGAGAGCCGAGGCACTGGCCCGAGAGATGCAGGTGCTGACTTCCGAATGGGCCACGCTGACGCTAGAGGCAAAAGGCGGTGCAGCGCTGGGCAATCTCAGTGTGCGCTGTACCTCGTACCGCACGGCGGAAGTCGGCTTTACTTTGGCCCGTGCTGAGTGGGGACGCGGCTACGCTCACGAGGGGCTCACCGCACTGCTGAGTTGGCTGTTTGAAGACGAAAGTAGAGGTGGGGCCGAACTTCACCGCGTTCACGCCAGCCTCGACCCGCGCAATGCCCGCAGCGCCGCACTCCTTACACGGGCCAACTTCAGGTTTGAAGGGTGCAGCGTCGCGGCTTACTGGCACCGCCAAAGCTGGACAGACGACGCCCATTACGCCATGCTGCAAAGTGAATGGCACACCCAGCAGGAAGCACTCCGATCATGACCAAACCCCGCATCTTCATTGACGGCGAGGCGGGCACCACTGGCCTGCAAATCCGTGCCCGCTTGGAAGGCCGCCATGATCTGGAGCTGCTGAGCATCAATCCGGCCCGCCGCAAAGACCCGCAGGCCCGCCGCGAACTGCTCAACGCCGCTGACGTGGCGGTGCTGTGCCTCCACGACGATCTGGCCCGCGAAGCGGTGGCCCTGATCGACAACCCACACACGCGGGTGCTGGACGCTTCCAGCGCTCACCGCGTCACGAAAGGCTGGGTTTATGGCTTTCCCGAGCTGACGGCTGGGCAGCCGGAGGCTATTCGCGAGGCCCGCTTGGTCAGCAACGTGGGCTGCTACGCCAGCGCCGCCATCGCCCTATTGCGCCCGCTGACCGACGCAGGACTTCTGCCACACGAGTACCCGGTGAGCGTGCAGGGCTTTTCCGGCTACAGTGGCGGCGGGCGGGCTTTGGTGGACGCCAACGAGCAGGGCAGCGAGCATCCGATGGCCGGGCCATTCAAGAGCTACGCGCTGAACCTCAGTCACAAGCACTTGCCGGAAATGGCCGAGTACGGCGGCCTGAGTACCGCGCCGCTGTTTACCCCGCATGTCGGCGGCTGGCGTCAGGGAATGTTGCTGCAAATTCCGCTGCATCTGGGCGCTCTGGGCGTCAGCACTGATCAACTCAGAGACGCGCTCAGTAAGCATTACGCCGAGCAGCGGTTCGTTTCGGTGGTTCCCAAAGACCAAAATCCGCCCATTCTCGATCCGCAGGCCCTCAACGGCACCAATAAAATGGAGCTGTTCGTGTATGCCAACCCAGACGGCACTCAGGCGCTGCTCGTCTCGCGCTTGGACAACCTCGGCAAGGGAGCCAGCGGCGCGGCGGCGCAGAACCTGGACGTGATGCTGGGCTTAGAAAGCGCTGACCAAGACTATGCGGTGGCAGAAGGCCAGTAAGTCTGATCGTCAAAGCGCGGTGTCTGGAAGCACAGAGTGAGTGGTTTAGGCGGCTCGCTACGCTTTGCAACCCCATGAGCTAAACTGCACTCAGCTTCACAATTCAGGAGGGCCAACATGGCGGGAAAGTTTGTGTTGAAACGTTCAGGCGCGGCCAGTGACGGCTTCATGTTCAACTTGCAGGCTGGAAACGGCCAGGTGGTGCTGACCAGTGAGCGCTACGAGGCCAAAGCCAGCGCCGTTGGCGGCATCGAGTCGGTCAAGGCCAACGCTCCCCACTCTGAGCGTTTTGAGTTGCGTCAGGGCAGTAAGGAGCCATACTTCGTGCTGAAGGCTGCCAACGGGCAGGTCATCGGCGTGGGTGAGCATTACTCTTCGGATAGCGCCGCGCAAGAAGGCATGGCGGCGGTAACGCGGGCCGCTGACGGAGCCGAGACAGACGACCAGACCTAAGCACCAGACGGCGTAAATCAAAAAAAGCCCTACCACGCGGGCAGGGCTAGAAAAGGCAGTTTGTAGTTCAGTAAAACTTGGCGACGCGCTCGACGCTGTGGCGGTGGTGCGGGAAGCCGTCTTCAGCGCGTTTGCCGATGGGCAGCAGTCCGGCAAACTGCACATGCTCCGGCAGGCCCAGCAGTTCCTTGACCTTGTCGGGCTGGAAGCCGAGCATCGGCACGGTGTCGTAGCCGAGACTGCGGGCCGCCAGCATCAGGAAGCCGAAGGCGATGTTGGCCTGCGACAGGCCCCACTGACCGCGCTGGGCCGTGTCCTGGCTCCCGAATGCGCCGTCGAGCGTCTTGCGCTGGCCCGCACGCCCCTCTTCACCCATACCGGGGTGGGCGGTTTCCTCGGCGGTGTTCATGGTGTTTTCCATATCGCTGTAGACCACGATCACGGCGGGCGCATTGGTCACCTGCGGCTGTCCGTAGGCGGCAACCTGCAACTGCTCTTTGAGTTCTGGCGTCTGCACCACCGCAAAGCGCCAGGTCTGCACATTCCAGGCACTCGGGGCGAGGGTGGCCAGGCGGATAATTTCGTGCAAATCACCTTGATCCATAGGTTCCTGCACGAATTTGCGGATGCTGCGGCGGGTTTCGATGGCTTCTTTGAGAGTAGAGGCTTTGATGCTGGCGGGCTGAATCATGGTTGCGGTCATGACGCTACATTAGGTCAACTAGTTTGAAAAGTCAAGCACTGTGAAGTGCCCACCAATTTGCCACCAGAAGGCGTGTATACTTCTGGGTATGATACAAGAACAGCACGGTACGTTTTGTCCGGTCTACCGGGCCATCGGCGTGTTGCAAGAAAAGTGGGTGCTGCATATCGTGCGCTCACTGCTGGGCGGCCCCAAAGGCTTTAACGAGCTGTCGCGGGCCATCGGCGGTTGCAACAGCGCCACGCTGACGCAGCGCTTGGAGGGTCTGGAGCATCTGGGCATCATCAGCAAGGCCACCGACCAAGAAGCGCAGGGCAAACTGGCCCGCAGCATTTATACCCTCACTCCGGCGGGCCAAGAGTTACAGCAAGTCATTGACGCCATCGGCAACTGGGCAGGAGCGCATCTCAGCGAAGAAGTGATCAAGACGCCCTGCGCGGGCTGAGTCAGATTCGCGGTTCTTTGAAGCAAGACAATGAAAGAACAAATGAGCCGCTGAAGTGGAGTATTTCGCACAGCGGCACTTTGCTGTCTGCGCTGAAGACCACCCATCACTGACGCTTCCCCAGTCCCCGCTTATACTGCTCTGATGACCCTCCTTGACATGATCGGGCCGGTGATGATCGGGCCGAGCAGCAGCCACACCGCCGGGGCTTGCCGAATTGGGCAAGTGGCGCGGCAACTGCTGGGCCAAATTCCCACACACGCCGAAATCGGCCTGCATGCCAGTTTCGCCAAAACCGGCAAAGGGCACGGCACCCACTTCGCCCTGATCGCCGGGCTGCTCGGCTACGCGCCGGACGACGCCCGTTTACCGCGTGCCTTTGAGGAAGCCGCCAGCGCCGATCTAGTTTTCAACTTTGAAACGGCGGATCTGGGCGACGTGCATCCCAACTCGGCGCGGATCACCGTCAGCGGCAACGGTCAGACGGTGACAGTGGTCGGCTCCAGCACTGGGGGCGGCGTGATTGAGATTATCCGGGTGGACGGCTTTAAGGTCAGCTTTTCCGGCGGGGCCTTTACCCTGCTGACCCGCTACCACGACGCGGTGGGCGTGATCGCCAAAATCGCTGGGCTGCTGGCCGCCGATCAGGTCAACATCGCCGCGCTGACCTGTGACCGCGACAAACGCGGCGGCAACGCCATGCTGTGCGTGGAGCTCGATCAGTCGTTGGGGGAGGCGGCGCAAAAATTTCTGCTGAGCTGGCCGGGGATGGACTGGGTGCGGATGGTGCGGCCAGTCATGGACGCCGGGATCGTTGCGCCCGTGCTGCTGGGGACGACAGCGTGACCTTAGACGAAATTCTGAATGCGCCTTCGCCCGCCTCGCAGTGGGTGCTGGACAGCGACTGCGCCGAGAACGGCCTGAGTCCGGCCATCGTCAAAGAAGCCATGCGCTCGCGGATTGCCGAGATGCGCGACAGCGTGGAGCGCGGGCTGGCCTCCGCCGCGCCGAGCATCACCGGCATGGTCGGCTGGAACGCCAAGGGGCTGTGGGACGCGCCGGACGTGCTGCAAGCGCCGCTGCTCAGGCGGGTACAGGCTTACGCTATGGCCGTCAACGAGGAAAACGCCCGGATGGGCCGGATCGTCGCCGCGCCGACAGCGGGCAGCGCCGGAACCATTCCGGGGGCGCTCCTGGGCGTGGCCGACCATTTGAAGATTTCGGATGACGACCTGGTGATGCCGATGGTGCTGGCGGCGGGCGTGGGCAAAGCCATCAGCAAGCAGATGTTTATCAGCGGCGCGGCGGGCGGCTGTCAAGCTGAAATCGGTTCCAGCGCGGCCATGGCGGCGGCGGCCGTCACCGAACTGCTGGGCGGGTCTTCACGCGCCTGCGTCCACGCGGCGGCCATGGCGCTGATGAACACCATCGGGCTGGTCTGCGATCCGGTGGGCGGCTATGTGGAAGTGCCGTGCGTCTCTCGCAACGCCTTTTTTGCCGTTCACGCGGTCAGCTCGGCGCAGTTGGCACTCAGCAACTTAGAGAGCTTCATTCCGCCCGACGAGGTGATCTCGGCAATGGCGCAGGTCGGGCGGATGATGCCTTTGGAGTTGCGCGAAACGGCGGAAGGCGGGCTGGCGCAAACGCCGACGGGCTTGGCGGTCACGGCGAGGATGGAAGGGAAATAGGCAGAGGGCACTCAAGGCGTTCTATGTTCCGGCGCTCTTAAATCCCCAGCAGTTGCCTGAGTTCGGCGTGCGAGTTGACCACGCGCTCGGCTCCAGCTTCTAACAGGGCGTCGGCGTACACTTGATGCCCGCCCCCCGCGAAGCCCCAGCTGGTTGCGCCCGCGCTGAGGCCCGCTGCTAGGCCCGATAAGCTGTCTTCCACCACGACGCAGCGCTGAATGTCGACGCCCAGTTGCTCGGCGGCGTGCAAGTACAGATCTGGCAACGGCTTGCCCAGCCCACTGACAGTGGACGGATCGTAAGCGTGAGCGCCGAGTAACTCCGCCAAGCCAGTGGCCTTTAGCTTGAGTTGCAACTTATCGCGGGTGCTGTTGCTGGCCACCGCGAACGGCATGCCCGCCGCTTTCAAGGCTTCTAAAGTTTGCTTTGCGCCGGGCACTTCGCCCACCTTCGCAAACGCTTCGGCCAGCCGCTGGGTCAGGGCTTGCTCGAATTCGGGGGTGCGCTTCCAAGCGTGATCGCGCTCCAAATTGGCGTAGAGGTTGGACGCCGTGTGGCCGACTGCCCGCGCCATGTAGTCGCCGTGATCCAAAGTGAGGCCGTGATCGCTGAGGGTTTGCACCCAGACTTGCCCCGAAACCACTTCGCTGTCTACCAGCACACCGTCCATATCAAAAAGAACCGCATCAAAGATCATGCGGCCAGTCTAGGTGAACAAAGCTGACGGCTTGCCCACCGTAAACTGTCAGCGGCGAGGTATCCGGCAAGCTGACCACCACTTCTCCCCCGCTCAACTCGGCGGCGGCGCTCAGCAGCGGGGCGTCCACCGCTTCGTCCAGCGTGCCCCACAAATGTACTGCGCCGGCTTGCCACAGCAGCGCTCCCACCGTCTCGCTGCCCGCGTAAGCCATCAGCAGCACAGCGTCAGGTGAGCTTTCTAACCGCGCCGCAAGATGCCGCGAGATCGGGGTGGCCCACTCCGGTTGCCCGTGCGCTTCGGCCAGTACCGCCGCCCAGCGCGGCAGGTGCAGGCGCGAGGTCTGCTCGACCTGAATGGCGCTGGGCAGAGGCAGCGCCCCAAAAGTGCCCACCCGCAGATGCCCCGCTTCGCCCCTATCTCCCAGCACGGCCCGCAGCGCAGGCACACCGTATTCGCTGGCCCAAGTGCTGGCAGCACTGAGCGTCACTTCGTCCAAGTCGTCTGCCGCGTAGAGAGCGTTCGCGCCGAGCAGATTCACGCTGGGCGACAGCAGCGACTCCCCTGCGGCCCAGCCATGCGAATACAGGGCCAGCGGACGGAAGTAATCCAGCAGACTTTGGAGCGCGGGCGGCAAGTCGGGGGAACGGGGCATCTCCTCAGGCTAACTCGTACCGGGCTGCCAACACAGCGCCCCAATCCATTTCAGCAGACTGGGGCGCTTGTTCATGGAGCTGTTTCAGTCCATCGCGGTGGCGAGCGAGAGTTCCGACTGCGTCACGTCCGCGCCGAGGCCGCGCAGGCGCTCGGCAAAGCGCTCATAGCCCCGGTTGATGTACTGCATCCCGTCGATGATGGTGTCGCCCTCGGCGGCGAGTGCGGCCACGATGAGCGCCCCGCCCGCGCGGATGTCGGCGGCCTTGACGGGTGCGCCGTGAACCCGTCCGCCCTGAATGATCTGGGTGTGTTCGCTGACCTGAATCTGTGCGCCCATCCGGTTGAGTTCGACGACGTGCGTCAGGCGGTCAGGATAAATTTTGTCCACGACGATGCTGGTGCCGGGCACGGTGGCCAGCAGGGCGCTCATCTGCGGCTGCACGTCGGTGGGAAAGCCCGGAAACTCGAGGGCGGTGACGCTGATGGGCTTCAGGGCGGCGCGGGTGGCGTCCACGGTAATAAAGTCGCCAGATTCCAAAATGCTGACGCCCATCTCGGTGAGCTTCATGCTGACGGCCCGCAGGTGAGCCGGGCGCACGCCGGTCAGGGTGATGTGGCTGCGGGTGGCGGCGGCGGCCAGCATGATGGTTCCGGCCTCGATGCGGTCGGGGATGATGGTGTATTCGCCGCCGCGCAGCGAGCCGACGCCCTGCACGGTGATGGTGTTGGTGCCCGCGCCGCGAATATCCGCGCCCAGCGAGTTGAGGAAATTGATCATGTCCACCACGTCGGTGTCGATGCTGGCATTTTCCAAAATGACTTGGCTGCTGCCCAGCACCCCCGCCAAAATGGCGTTTTGGGTCGCGCCCACCGTCAGCATCTCGAAGACGTAGGAACCGCTCAGCGGACGGGTTCGCAGCGCCGCGAAATTGCCGCCCTCCTCGTCCATCTCGATGCCCAGCGCCCTAAAGGCCTTGACATGCTGATCCACCGGCCGGTAGCCGAAGGCGCAGCCGCCGGGCATACTCACGGTGGCTTCTCCGGCGCGGGCGATGAGGGAGCCCATCACAATGAAGCTGGCCCGCATTTTGCTGACCAAAGCGTAAGGCGCGGTGGTGTTGAGAATTTCGGGGGTGTGCAAGGTCACGCTGTTGGGGCCGACCCAAGCGTGCTGAGCGCCGAGGTGGCCCACGATATCCAAGATGGTGTAGATATCAGAGAGGCGCGGAATCCCGTGCAACGTCACCGGTTCACGGCTCAGCAGCGCCGCGACAATAATCGGCAGCGCTGCATTTTTGCTGGGTTGAACCGCGAATTCGCCGCTGAGGATGCGGCCACCGGTGATATGCAGAGGAGTTACTTGCAGCATGGATGTGTCCTTTTTGACGGCGCAGGGGCCGGAGATAAGTCAGCGTAAAGTCGAGCTTGAAGCGGCGGAGAGAAAGAAGGAAAAGAATCTTGAGTTTGCTCCGTCCGCGTTTCCCTGTTGCATCTTACACACCTTACTCACTGTGAGTCCAGTAGTGGTGTGAAGATGGCCGCTGCGCCGTCCAGACAACTTGCCGAAATGTCCCGGCCCTTAAGCTTTTCTGAAGGCGGTGTTTGAACCTGAATCGTGCCTCAATGCTGCGAATTGAGTGGAGACTCAGCACTATTAGCTGATTTGTAAGGCTCTGGAAAGTGAGCCAATTTAAACTGCATTTCAGAATGACTTTTAGCTGCGACTGCGAACACCTCGATTCTGCTGCCCTCAGCGGCGATTGGCTGCTGTTCAGCTCGTCCGGGCACGTCACCAAGCGGTTGACCTGGCTGTGCGGCGCGGCCCAGCGGCACGGCGGCGGCCCCGGCTGGCACTTCACGGGCAGCGCCGAGCAGTTGAGCGCCCAATTCGGGGCCATCTCGGAAGCGCTCAAAGCCAGCGAATGGGCGCAGGTACAAGTCTTGCCGGTGCGGGATGGTCAGCCCCTTTACTGGCAGGCCGCGACGTTGCCGCAGTGGCTGACACGCGCTCAAACCACTTGGTTTCCGGAGGCCCTCTCTCACCTGAAGGTGGCTTTTCAGCCGGTATTCGATCTCAGGAGCGGCGCAGTCTTCGGGTTCGAAGCGCTGATCCGCGCCCAAGTCGGGCAGCGGCTTTACGGCGCGGGAGAACTCCTGGGCGCGGCCCCGGCGCACGGCGGCCTGCACCTGTTTGACCGGCAGGCCCGGCAAGCGGCGATTCGGCAAGGCGCGGCGCTCACCAAGAGCGGCAACCTGCTCATCAACTTTATGCCGGGGGTGGTGTATGACCCCGAAGTTTGTTTGAATACCACTTTCGCCGCCTGCCGAGAAAGCGGCATTGATCCGGCGCGGCTCATTTTCGAGGTGGTGGAAACCGATCATTTCCCCGATTTGGAACTGCTCCGCAGCGTGCTGGACCGCTACCGCCGCGAGGGAATGCAGGTGGCGCTCGACGACCTCGGCGCAGGCCAGAGCAGCTTGATGTATTTGGAAGCCTTGCGGCCCGACTTGGTCAAGCTCGATAAAAGCCTGCTGATCGGTATTACGCCCGACGACCCGCGCACCGCTTTGGTGGGAGCGCTGATTCGCTACGCCCACGAACTCGGCGTGCAGGTGGTGGCCGAGGGACTGGAAACGGCCAGTGAACTCGCAGCCGCCACCGCTTTGGGAGCCGATTTGGGGCAAGGCTACGGCCTGGGCCGTCCCACCTTCGAGCGCAATCTTGCGGCTGAAGCGGCCGCCTGCCAGCAGATTCAGGGGCAGGAACAACCATCCAACTATGGTAGTGATTCAGGAACCGCCGCGCTTTCCATTACGCCTCCAACATAAGCGCTATCATCGGGCCATGACCGCCGCCCAACCCACCGACGCCCCAGCCCTGAGCCTTCTCAAATCGGTGTGGGGCTACGATCAGTTCCGGGGCGTGCAGGCCGACATTGTGCGGGCGGTGACAAACGGCGAAAACGCGCTGGTGCTGATGCCCACCGGCGGCGGCAAGAGCTTGTGCTATCAGGTGCCGAGCTTGCTGCGGCGCGGGGTGGGCGTGGTGGTCAGCCCGCTGATCGCTCTGATGAAAGACCAGGTGGACGCTCTGCGCCAAAACGGAGTGCGGGCCGCTTACCTCAACAGCAGCCTGAGTTTACAAGGGGTGCGTGAAGTCGAAGCGGCGCTGATAGCCGGTGAGCTTGACCTGCTGTATGTCGCGCCGGAGCGCCTGCTGATGCCGCGCATGCTGGAACTGCTCGAACAGGCCGAAGTCGCTCTCTTTGCCGTTGACGAGGCGCACTGTGTCAGTCAGTGGGGCCACGATTTCCGGCCTGAATATCAGGGGCTGGGCGTGCTGCAAGAGCGCTTCCCGGCCCTGCCGCGTCTGGCTCTGACTGCCACCGCCGACGAGCGCACCCGCGCCGATATCATTCAGGTGCTGGGCCTGCAAGGTGCCCACCTGTTTGTCAGCAGCTTCGACCGGCCCAATATCCAGTACCGCATTCAGCAAAAAGGAGTGGGCAAGGCTGGCCCCAAGTCCGAGTTGCTGGCCTTCATTCAGGCCGAACACCCCAAGGAAGCAGGCATCGTCTACTGCTTATCGCGCAAAAGTGTGGAAGAAACCGCCGAGTGGCTGGGTAAGCAGGGGGTAGAAGCCTTGCCGTACCACGCCGGACTCGCGCCGCGTGAGCGCAACTCGGCTCAGGAAAGGTTCCTGCAAGAAGAAGGCCTGATCGTGGTCGCTACCGTCGCCTTCGGGATGGGCATCGACAAATCCAATGTGCGGTTCGTGGCGCACCTCGATTTGCCCAAAAGCATGGAAGGCTACTACCAGGAAACCGGACGCGCCGGACGCGACGGCCTGCCCAGCACCGCTTGGATGACCTACGGCCTGGCGGACGTGGTCAACGTGCGCCGGATGCTGGCCCAAAGCGACGCGCCGGAGCACATCAAGCGGGTGGAAGCCAGCAAACTCGACGCGCTCTTGGCCTACTGCGAAACCGCAACGTGCCGCCGTCAGGTGCTGCTGACCTACTTTGGCGAAGACTTGGCCGAGCCGTGCGGCAACTGCGACACCTGCCTGAACCCGCCGCAGACCTTTGACGCGACCAGGCCCGCGCAGATGGCGCTGTCGGCGGCGATCCGCACCGGCAACCGCTTCGGCGCGGCGCACCTGACCGACGTGCTGCTGGGCAACCTCACCGAGCGGGTCAGCGGGCTGGGCCACCACCAGTTGCCCACTTTCGGCGTCGGCAAAGCGCTGCCGGAGCGGGCCTGGCGCAACATCATCCGGCAACTGGTGGCGCTGGGCTACCTCACCACCGACGCCGCCGGCCATGGCTCACTAATCGCCTCGGGCAAGTCGCGGCCCCTGCTGAAAGGCGATCAGACCTTGTGGCTGCGCGAAGAAATGCTGACCACACCCAGCAAAGCAAAGAAGGATCGCCGCAACTCCGCGCCCGTGAGTGCTGGAGCCGGCAGCCTATTTGAAGCGCTGCGTGCCCTGCGTCTCAAGCTCTCCCGCGAAGGTGAGGTGCCGCCCTACGTAATTTTTCACGACGCCACCCTCAGGGAAATGGCCGAGCGCCGCCCGACTTCACTGGCGGTGCTGGGCACCATCGGCGGTGTCGGCACCCGCAAACTGACGCAGTACGGCGAGGCGTTCTTGGAGGTGCTGCGCAGCGATGTTGCGCCCGCTGAAGAACTGGGTGCAAAGCAGAACAATACCTTGCTGAGTATTTTGAACCGCAAGCCAGACGGTGAAACTGGGCCGAGCGCCGCCCTGCCTGCGGGCCGCTTGTTCTCGCAGACGGTGGCCAGCACTACTCCCGACTCAGGCGTGGCCGAGCGGCTGCGCGAACTGCGGCGTACACTGGCAAAGGAGCGTGACATCAGCGCCTTTTTGATTTTCCCAAACGCCACGCTGGACGTTTTGGCCGAGCGCCAGCCGCGCAGCGTGGCCGAACTTCACGGCCTAGCAGGCATGGGCGAGAAGCGCATCGACGCTTACGGCGAGCAGATCGTGGCGGCGATTTTGGGTTCAGTGGACGGTTGAGCGCCGCACTGGACTTTTCCCGCTGAGCCGTTAGGATACCTGAGGAACAAAGTCAACCCAACGTCCCAGCGCGGCTGACCACTGCTTTTTGGTGGGCTTGCCGTTTCGGTGTACCGGAAGTTGGCAGGGGGGAATACATGAATGGACGGCGGACATCAAGCGGCGTTTCTTTCGAATCTGGGCGGAGAACTGCACGGCCCGCCAAGGCGCTCTTTATAGGTCTGGCGCTCGCGCTGGGAGCTTGTGCCCAGCCCGGCCCCGGCACCAACCCCAAACCGGAAAACCGCGAACTGGGCGAGAACGTCAAGGTCTTTGATCCCAGCATGTCCACCGCCGATATTCAGGCAGCGGTGGACGCTGTCAAGGCCCAGCAGCTCAACGCCGAGTTTGGCAGTGGCCGCTACGCCCTGTTCTTCAAGCCCGGCACTTACGGCACGCCCGACAAGCCGCTGCTGATCGATGTCGGCTACTACACCGAGGTCGTGGGCCTGGGCCGCACGCCGAATGACGTGGTCATCAACGGCCACGTCAACGTCTACAACCGCTGCCTAGGGACCGGCACTGACGGCAAACCCAGCAACTGCATCGCTTTAGACAACTTCTGGCGCTCAGCGTCCAACATGACCATCAAGGTGGCGGGCGGCGAAGGCTGTCAGGCGGCCACCAATTTCTGGGCAGTCTCGCAGGCGGCTCCGCTGCGGCGCATGAATGTGGTGGGCAAATTCAGCCTCATGGATTACTGCTCGGCTGGCCCGCAGTACGCCAGCGGCGGCTTTATTGCCGATTCCAGATTCAGCGGAACCGACGCGGTGGTCAACGGCTCACAGCAGCAGTTCTATGTCCGCAACAGCGAAGTTCCCGGCTGGTCGAACGGCGTTTGGAATCAGGTGTTTTCCGGCGTCACAGGAGCGCCCGCCACCAATTTCGGCACGCTTTCCAGCGACGGCAAAACGCTGGGCACCTACACCACGCTGCCCACCACGCCCGTCTCGCGCGAAAAGCCGTACTTGTACCTGGACAGCAGCGGCGCTTATCAGGTGTACGTGCCGGCCACCCGGCAAAACACCAGTGGCGTGAGCTGGGGCAGCGGCGCGGAAAGTGATGGGCGCAGCCTGCCGCTGACTTCCTTCTTCATCGCCCGGCCCACCGACAGCGCAGTGGCCATCAACGCGGCGCTGTCGGGCGGGCGCAATGTGCTGTTTACACCGGGCATCTATACCGTCAGCCAGAGCATTCAAATCACCAAGGCCAATACCGTCGTGCTGGGACTGGGCCTCGCCACCCTGACGACCCAGAACGGAGCCGTGCCGATGAGGGTCGCTGACGTGGACGGCGTGGACATCGCCGGACTGACCTTTGACGCCGGAGCTGTGAACTCCCCCACGCTGCTCAAAATCGGCACCACCAGTGCGGGCGGCTCGCTCACCAATCCGGTGGCGCTGCACGATGTGTTTTTCCGCATCGGCGGGCCGCACCTCGGCAAGGCCAGCAACAGCCTAGAAGTCAACCGCTCAGGTACGCTGCTCGATCACCTGTGGGTCTGGCGGGCCGATCACGGTACGGGCGTGGGCTGGGACAGCAACACCGCCGACCACGGCGTGATCGTCAACGGCAACGATGTCACCGCCACCGGCTTATTTGTCGAGCATTTCCAGAAAGAAGAAGTCCTCTGGAACGGTGAGCGCGGCAAGACCATTTTCTTCCAAAACGAAATGCCGTATGACCCGCCCAATCAGGCCGCCTGGAAAAATGGCCCCGCGCTGGGCTACGCCGCCTACAAAGTGGCCGACTCGGTGCAAAACCACGAGGGCTGGGGCATGGGCAGCTACATTTTCATGAATGTCGATCCCAGCGTTCACGCCAGCACCGCCTTCAGTGTGCCGCTCAGTGCCGGCGTCAAGCTCCACAGCCTCCTGACGGTGCAGCTCAACAAAGGCATGGGCATCATCGACCACGTGGTCAACCAGATGGGCGACCCTGTGACCGGCGACGCCGCCACCGGCAAGCCTGCCGGAACCCCCAGCATGGTCATCAACTTCCCCTGAACCTGTTCTGAAAAAAGCGTGGCCCGCCCCAGATGAATGGCGGGCCGCGCTTTTTGGTGACTGCGGTGGGAACACCCCAAATCCGAGACTTATCCTCAGGCCATGACGCTTATCACTGGCCTCGACCACATCCAGATTGAAGCACCGGCTGGCTGCGAGGACGCTGCCCGCACTTTTTTCGGCGGATTTCTGGGCTTGCCGGAACTGCAAAAGCCCCCCGTATTGGCCGCACGCGGCGGCGTCTGGTTCGCCTTGTCCGACGGACGCCAACTGCATATCGGCGTGACAAAGGACTTTGTGGCGCGGGAAAAAGGCCACCCCGCGCTGCGCTGTGCCGACTTGGACGCCTTCACGCGGCGGGCGGCGACGTTCGGTGTTTCGGTTCAGACCGACACTGAACTGGCTCCGCTGCGGCGGGTCTTTTTGGCCGATCCTTGGGGCAACCGCTTGGAAGTGGTGGAGCGGCCCACCTGAGCGCAGAGCCACCCAACCGACAAAGCAGCTGAGCCGAGCGCTTTAGAATGCTCGGCATGACTTTATCCGAACAACCCAACAAACCCCGCGAGATCAGCCGCGACGAATTGGTGGCCTGGCTGGGCGATTACCTCCAGATCAGCGCTTTCAAAGACCCCAGCTTAAACGGCCTGCAAATTGAAGGTGCGCCCATGATTCGCCGGATTGCCGCCAGCGTGGACACCAGCGCCCGCAGCCTGCAAGACGCTGCCGACAGCGGAGCCGACCTCCTGCTGGTGCATCACGGCCTATTTTGGGGCCAGCCGCTTGCCGTGACCGGCCCGCACGCCCGCCGCCTCCAGATTGCCCTGAGTGCAGGCCTCAATCTCTACGCCGCGCATATTCCGCTGGACGCCCACCCCGAAGTCGGCAACAACGCCATGATCGCGAGCGCCCTGAGCGTGCAAAATTTGGAGCCGTTCGGCGAGTGGGCCGGCGGCAAAATCGGGCTGGCCGGCGACTTGCCGTTTACCCAGACCCTGCAAGACTTCGCTGACCGGGTGCAAAAGCTGACCGGCGAAATCTGCCTCGTTCACGGCGGCGGCTCGCCCAACGTGGAGCGGCTGGGCATTCTCAGCGGCAGCGGAGCTGGAAGTATTGCCGAGGCCGCCGCAATGGGCTTAGACACCGTACTGACCGGCGAACCCGAACACAAATACTTCCACGACGGCTTCGAGTACGGCGTGAACGTGCTCTATGCCGGACACTACGAAACCGAAGTCTTCGGGGTGCGGGCGCTGGCTGCCAAAATTGAAGACGAATTCGGAATTCCGTGGCAGTTCTTGCACCTTCCGACGGGGCTTTGAGAGTGGCAAAACAGCTGGCGGTTGACGTTTTAGAAGCGGAACTCAACTCCCTCCCTCCCTCCGCAGAGGAAAAATGACCGGCCTTTTCATCTCCTTTGAAGGCCCCGAAGGCTCCGGCAAATCCACCCAGATCACCCGCCTAGCGGCCCGATTGGAAGCGGCGGGGGTCAGCCACACGCTTACCCGCGAACCGGGCGGCACGCCGCTGGGCAGCCGCATCCGCGAGATCGTGCTGCTCGACCCCGACCTGGACGTCAATCCGCTCTCCGAATTTCTGCTTTACAGCGCCAGTCGCGCCCAACTGGTGCAGGACGTGATTCGGCCCTGTTTACAACTCGGCGAGGTGGTGATCTGCGACCGCTACGCTGACAGCAGCGCCGCTTATCAGGGCGCGGGGCGCGGCTTGGATCCCCGCTTGGTCGGAGACGTGACTTGGGAAGTCACCGGAGGACTGCTGCCTCACATCACTGTGCTGCTCGACCTCGATCCGGCGGTGGGCCTTGGGCGGGCGGCGGCGCGGGGGCAGCCTGACCGCTTGGAGCGTGCCGACTTGGCCTTCCACATGCGGGTCAGGCAGGGCTTTTTGAATATCGCCGCCAACGCGCCGGAGCGCTTTTTGGTGCTGGACGCCGCCCAGAGTGCCGACATCTTGGAGCAGCAGATTTGGCAAGCCGTCAAAGCCACCTTGCTGGCGATGGGCAAAAGCGCCGAGCTGTGAAGCCAGCGCCGATTGCTTCCTTGCAAAATCCCCAGCTCAAGCGCCTCGTGCGGCTGCGAGATCGGCGCGAACGGCTCAGAGAAGGCGTTTTTCTGATCGAGGGCGCACGCGAACTCAGCCGCGCCCTTCAAGCAGGTGTACTGCTCGAACAGGTTTTTACCTGCCCCGAACTCCACAGCCCCGAAGCCCGCGATTTGCCTTGGGCCAGCTTGCCGGTCAGCGAACCCGCCACAGAACTCAGCCGGGCCGCGTTTGAAAAAGTCAGTGGACGAGAAGGCCCCGATGGGGTGTTGGCGGTGGCCCGCAGCGAGCCGCGCCCTCTGCCCGAACCGCTTGGGAGCGCCGCCGTGCTGGTCTTGGACGGCTTGGAGAAACCCGGCAACGTCGGTGCGCTGCTGCGAACCGCCGACGGCGCGGGAGCGCACGCCACCTTGCTGGTCGGCGACGGCCTAGACTTGGGCAACCCCAATTTGATCCGCGCTTCTCAGGGGAGCGTGTTTACTCAGCCCACTGCCGCGCTGAGTCAGGCAGACGCGCTGAGTTGGCTGCGGGAGCACGGCTTTACCTTGCTGGCCTGCACCCCACACGCCGCCCAGACCTACTGGGACGCGCCGCTTTCAGGCCGGGTGGCGCTGCTGCTGGGCACCGAACACACCGGACTCAGCGCATTCTGGCAAGAAGCCGCCGACCTTCACCTCTCTATCCCGATGCTGGGTCAGGCTGACAGCCTGAATGTAGCCACCGCGGGGGCGTTGGTGCTGTATGAGGCTTTGCGTCAACGGGCGGGCCGCCAGCCGCTAGAATAACCGCACCAATGCTGACTTTCTCTCGTTTTTTTCTCTCTCCTCGCCTGATCCATAAGGCCCGACCATGACCGACTCTTACCGTGAATGGCTCAGGCTGCAACTGGCCGCCGAAGTCGGCGTGCGTGAGGCCGAGCAGACGATTGAAAGCTCCATCGTGCGCCGGGGCTGGCCTGCCATGCGTCCGCTGGGATCGCGGGACGTGGTGGCGGTGTTGCAAGACGTGTACACCAGCTTCCGCAATACCATGGGCGACGCCCGCGCCGACCGCTGGCTGGAAGGCGCGACCACAGCGCTGGCTTCGTTTGCCGAATTGACGCCCAGCCCTGCTCCGGCCAGCACCGGCACCATCGCGCCCGCGCCGGGGCCAGTACGCTGGGGCCGGCGTGCCCACGATTTGCCGCTGCTGCTGGCCCGCGCCCACGCCGAAATCGCGGTTCGGAGTTTGGAGGGCATTCGGGCCAATCCTGACCTCAAGAACTTGGAACGCGCCGCTGAATGGGACGTGCAGGCCACCCAAGCCGAGGTGCGGCGCTGGGAAACCGAAGAACTGCTCAGCAATTTGCGGGCCGATCACGCCCGCGTCGAGGTGGCCGACCAGGTTCGCAGCGCCCGCTCTCAGCGCGAAGTGCTGCGCCTGACGGTCGAAGAAGTCGAGGGCGAAGCCAGAGCAGGGCGCAAAGTCGGGCCGCAGATGGCCCACAACAAACTGATGCTCTCGCAGACCGACGCCTTTTTGGACGCCTTCGCGCCGCTGATTGACGAAACGGTGGCCGCAGAAGACCCCAAGGCCCCCACCATCAATTTGGATTCCTCACGCTTTGCGCTGGCGGTGCCGATGCACCCCAACGTGCTGCGGGCCCGCCACCAACTCAATTACGCCGAGTGGCAAGCTGGGGGCGTCAATGACGGCAGGGTACAAAACGCCCGCGCCGCCCTCGTTCAAGCCGAGCGCGAGGCCACCGCCCAGACTGAAAACACTTTGGGAGCCGCCCGCGCCCACCAAGCCGCCTTTCAGCAACTGATGAACCGTTTCCACGACGCCCAGCTAGGCCACGCCCAACTCAGCCGCTCGGGGGCGGACGCTCTGACATTGGCCCGCCATTCTTTTGACGCCGAGCAAGCTCGCCTCGCCGCCCGCGTGCAGGCACACCGCTTAAGCGAGGCGCTGAAGCTGCTGTACGCGCTGACGGGGAATGCAGAGTAAGGCCAGGGAAAGCCTGATCATTCATCAAGCGCCTCTAAGCCGCAGCTCTCCAATGCTTCACAAACGATCTGGCGGTCTGCGGGGTGAAAATCAACATACTCAATTGCCAATACCTCTATATCCTCAGTGAATCTGGGATAGAGTCTTTTCGCTTGAGTGATTGCTTCCAGAACTTCCTTTAAGGTCAGAGAATCTATGGTTTTCTCTCGGTATGCTTGATAATCCTCAAATTCCACTATTGGCCCGATTGGCCCGATTGGCCCGATAAGTGAGAGTACCTTGGTGTATTGATCTATACGCCCCCTACTTGAGAAGTGTCCACTCTTGAATAAAAACCTTACCGTTTGTACCTCATTGAGAGGAAGCGAAGAGCAGATCATGCTATTAACTATACAAAAGCCAGATTGATTCATCCAAAATAACAATTCCTAATCATCAAAAAAAGCGACCCGAAAGCCGCCTTTTCTTTTTAGCTTGACTGCTTCACTACCCGCTCAGGCCCACTTGATCAGTCCCAGCTCAATCGGGTTGCTCAAGTCCGCCGAGTAAGGCATGGCCCGCACGCCGACGCTGTAGAGGCCGCTGTCGGTGAGGGGAATACTGACTTCGTAATTGCCGCCGCCCGTCGCCTTCATCGGCACGTGCAGGGTGTCTTCGCCGTGCTTGAGAACGGCTTCGACCCGTAGCTCGCTTTCCTGAATACCCGCCGGAGTGACTTGGGCGCTGACCTTGACTTCCTCACCGGGCTGCACGGTGGCGGGAAGCTGCGCGGTGGCGTGAATCTGGACGTGTTGCCACTGCTGACGCACCCAGCTTTTCCAGCCGCCCAGCGTGCGGGCCTTCTCGAAGTTGTTGGCGTCCACTTTGGCCGCACGCTGAGACAGCGGCAAGTAAAATTGCTGCACATAGTCGATGACCTGGCGCTGCATGGCAAACTCAGGATTGACCGTGATGATGGCGCGGCGCACGGTTTTGAGCCAGCCGTGATTCTGGCCCTGTGCATCTTTGCCGTAGTACAGCGGCACGATGGTATTTTCCAGCGTTTCGTACATGCTGAAGCTGTCGGCGTCGTCCTGAATGTTGAGGTCGGTGTACTCGCGCTCCTCGCCAATCGGCCAGCCGTTGGTGTTGTCGTAGCCCTCGCGCCACCAGCCGTCGAGAATGCTGAAGTTGGGCGCACCGTTGAAGCTGGCCTTCATGCCAGAAGTGCCGGACGCCTCCAGCGGGCGGCGCGGATTGTTGAGCCAGATGTCCACACCCTGCACGAGGTGGCGGGCCACGTTCATGTCGTAGTTTTCCACGATGATGATTTTTCCGGCAAATTCGGGATCACGCGAGAGCTTGTAGATTTCCTGAATAAAGGCCTTGCCGGGGTTGTCGGCGGGGTGGGCCTTACCCGCGAAAATAAACTGCACCGGGCGCTCAGGGTTGTTGACGATTTTGCTGAGGCGCTCGCGGTCACGGAACAGCAGCGTGGCCCGTTTGTAGGTGGCAAAGCGCCGCGCAAAGCCGATGGTCAGGGCGTCGGCGCTCAGGGTTTCACCAGCGGCGGCGACGTCGGCGGCGGGCGCTCCCGTGCGGCGAAGCTGCTCTTGGAGCCGGACACGCACGAATGCGATCATTTCTTCTTTGAGTTCGTGCTGGGTGGCTGAAAGCTGCGCGTCGGGGATGGTGTTGATATCGTCCCACATCTGCTTGTCTTCGAGGCGCTCTATCCAGTTGCCGGGCAACACGGTGGAGTAGAGGTCGCGGAACTGCTGAGCCAGGAAGGTCAAATTGTGTGCGCCGTTGGTGACGTGACCGATCGGCACTTCTTCTTCGTCCGCGCCTTCGTAGAGGAAATTCCACATGCCCCGGCTGACCTCGCCGTGCAGTTCCGAGACGCCGTTGGCCATCCGCGACATCCGCAAGGCAAAGACCGTCATCGAAAAAGTCGGCACCAGGTGGCCGTCCCAGTTCTGGGCATGTTCGGCAAGGTCGTACAGTTCGCTGCGGCTGGTGGCCAGTTGTGCGGGCCACTCACCGATGTACCTGTCCATCATCTCGTACGCGAAGGCGTCGTTGCCTGCCGCGACCGGCGTGTGGGTGGTAAACAGCGTGCTGCTGGCGGTAGCCTCCAAAGCGGTGCGGAAATCCAGGCCCTGCGCGACGTACTCGCGCATCCGCTCTAAACCCATCAGCGCGGCGTGGCCTTCGTTCATGTGGTAGACGCTGGCCGGAACATCTAAAGCACGTAGGGCGCGGATGCCGCCGACACCCAAAAGCACGTACTGCTGGATGCGGAGTTCTTGGTTGCCGCCGTAGAGGCGGGCCGTCATCTTGCGGTCGTCTTCGCTGTTTTCCGGCACGTTGGCGTCGAGCAGCAGCACCTGAATGCGGCCAATGAGTAGGCTCCAGACCTGCATCACGACGTCGCGGCCCGCCACCCGCACACTGACTTTGGCGACCTCGCCGGACTTGGTCAGCGCCGGGCGAATCGGCAAGGTGGTCAAGTTGAGTTCGTCGTAGGCTTCTTCTTGCCAGCCGTCTTTGTTGAACAGTTGGCGGAAGTAGCCCTGATGAAACAGCATCCCGACTGCCGTGAAGGGTAGACCCAAGTCGGACGCGCTTTTGCAGTGATCGCCCGCCAGCACGCCGAGGCCGCCGGAATAAATCGGCAGCGATTCGTGGAAGCCGTACTCCATGCTGAAATAAGCGACGGGCGGCAACTCGGCGGCATTGGTGGCGGCCCACACCTCACCTTTGCCCCAAGCGCCCTTGTTCATATAGGCATCAAAGTCAGCCAGAACGTCGTGGTAATTGCCCAGATAATCGGGATCGGCAGCCAGCGACTCCAAGCGGGCCGAAGGCGTCTCCAACAGCGTCTGGACAGGGTTGTGTTGGAAGCGCTCCCAGTTGACAGGATCAAGCGTTTGGTAAAGCGCTTGGGCTTTGGGCGTCCAAGACCAGTACAAGTTGTAAGCGAGTTCTTCTAAGCGTGCCAGGGCTTTGGGCAGGCGCGGCAGGACAGTCACTTTGCCAATCACATTCATGGCGCTCAGTTTACACGACCGCTCCACCATTCCTGTTGGCCAGAGGTCAGCTCATCTAGCGCAGGAAGGCCCACTTTATGTTCTGGGGTGGGCGCGAGGAGCCGGGCGGCCACCCGTATACCCAAACAGCCGCCACATCAGCAGCGCCGCTGTTTCGCGCAGCAGATAACGCGGGGCCGCCTTGAAGCTGACACTGCTTACATCGGCGCTCAGCCCCTCAGCCAGTGCCAGCGACAGGGCGCGGCGGGCGTGAACGCTGTCCGTGACCAAGGTGACGCGCCCAGCAATAAGCGGGCGGCTGTTGCGGAGGTTCTGGTAAGTGGTGCGGCTCTGTTCCTCGGCCCGCAAAATGCCAACCGGCACGCCCTGAGAACGGAGGTAACGCACGCCGATTTCTCCCTCGCTAAACAAATCACCTTCACCCACGCCGCCGGACACGATGATGCGCGTGACGCTGCCCTGCTGGTAGAGCTTAAACGCTTGGTCTAACCGCCGCCGAAACGCGGGAGACGGCAAACCTGCCACCTGAGAAGCGCCCAGTACCAGCAAAGTCGGCGCGGGCAAAGCCGGACTCGGCGGCGGCGGGAGCGGCGAGAGCCAGCGCAGCGCCGCTACGAGAAAACCGCCCAGCAGCGTGCCGAGCAGCCAAAAAGACAGGGAGCGTTTCACGGAGGTTACTGTAGTGGGTTTGGGCGCGGGGCGGCGACCTGACTTCCCGTTGGCCGTTCAACCGCTTCGGCGCGGAGACCGGGCCAGTAACCGCCCCCGTCTCGCAATGGCTTCATCTTGCCGCACACTTCAGTGCGTTACCGTCAAGAAAAGGTATGAAGAGTACTCCTCTGCAAGTTTCCGACACCAAGCGCTTTGCACTGGCTGGGCCTCTCAACGGCGTACAACTCCTTCAGCGTGTGGCAGCGCTGGATTTCCCCAGACCAGCTTTGACTTCGTGGGACAGGCAAGTGGAGCCGCCGCCGAATGTTTGGGCAACTTCGCCTTGTTACCGCCGCGATTTGCCCGTTCCCGCTTATGAAGCGAGGCAGGGCAGCTTAGTGTGGCGCAGGCCGAAGCAAGCTGCGGTTCTCCCCCGATCTCTCAACTACCGTCTGGTTCACCTTGTCCTGTCGCTGAGCGCTCTGCTGCTGATGACTTACCTTCTCTGGCATTCGTCCATCCACCCGTAAAGCAGGTTTAGAGCTGACGTTCAGCGCGTCAGGCGGCTGAGCAGCGCAATGCCCACCACCAACAGCGCCGCCACCACCGTCGGCCAGCCGATGTGCTCACCAAGCAGCAGCGCCGACCACGCCACCGTCAGGACGGGCTGAAGCAGTTGGACTTGTCCGGCGCGGGCGACGCCGCCGAGCGCCAGCCCCTTGTACCAAGCGAAAAAACCCAGAAAGACGCTGAACACCGAAACGTAGCCGAACGCTGCCCAAGCTGTTACAGAAGGCATCTGCGCAGGCCAGGGTGAAAGCCAAGTGGCTATTAAAGTGATCGGCAGCGAGAAGGCCAGCGCCCAGCTCACCACCCGCCAGCCGCCCATCTCGCGGGCCAGCCGTCCGCCCTCGGCGTAGCCCGCCGCCGCGAAGATGACGGCCAGGAGCAGATAGATGTCGCCAGCCGCGACCTGCCCAGCGCCCTGCACCACCGCAAAGACCAGCACCGCCACCACACCGAGGGCGCACACCACCCAGAATGCGGCTCGGGGCCGTTCCCGGGTCAGCAGCACGGCAGCAATGGCAGTGGCCGCAGGCAGCAGGCCCACCACCACCGCGCCGTGCGAGGAAGGCACGCTCCGCAGCGCCAGCGCACTGAACACCGAAAAACCGAAGACCGTACCCAGCGCCACGACGCCCAGCCCCAGCCAGTGACGGCGCTCTGGCCGCTTTTCTTTGAGCAGCAAGAGCAGTCCCAAGGCCAGCACCCCAGCCAGCGCCGAGCGGCCAAAGCCGATCAGGTAACTGCCAAACTCCGGCACGGCGAGGCGAGTGGCGGGCAAGGTAAAGCTGAAACACAACATGCCCAGTCCAGCCCACCACCAACCCGACGCTTGGGTGTTGGAAGCGGAAGCGGCGGCGGGGGTCGGCGGCATGAAGCATTTTGGCATGTGGGCGCTAGACTCTGCCCCATGAGCCGTCTGCTGCCTCTCCCCCGCCTGCGTCTGCCGCCTATTCCCGCCTTGATGCTGAGTATGCTCAGCATTCAGGGCGGCGCGGCAATCGCCAAGAGCTTGTTTCCGGTGCTGGGGCCAGCCGGGGTAACGGTCATGCGGGTGGGCCTGAGCGCCATCATTTTGCTGGCGATTTTCCGGCCCAATCTGCTGAGCCTGACGCTACGGCAGTGGCGAGCCGCCGCCATTTACGGCGCGACACTGGGCCTGATGAACCTGAGCTTTTACTACGCTATTCGCTACATTCCGCTGGGCTTGGCAGTCACGCTGGAGTTTTTGGGGCCGCTGGCGGTGGCGGTGGCGACCAGTCGGCGGGCCGCCGATCTGATTTGGGCAGGGCTGGCGCTGCTGGGCATCGTGCTGATTTCGCCGCTGGGTGGAAACACACCGATTTCGCCCATCGGTGTGGCGCTGGCCGCCGTTGCCGGAGCGCTGTGGGGCGGGTACATCATCATCGGCGCAAGGATGGCCCACCATTTTAGCGGCACGCAGGGCGTCAGCGTCGGCATGATTTGCGCCGCCATCACGGTGATGCTCTGCGCTGCGCCGCTGGGGTTTTCGCCTTCGCAGATCACGCCTCACCTGCTGCTGTTCGGCCTCGGCGTGGCGATTTTGTCGAGCGCGTTGCCGTACAGCTTAGAAATGATCGCGCTGCGGCAACTGCCGCGCCAGCTTTTTTCCATCATGATGAGCCTGGAACCTGCCGCCGCCGCGCTGCTGGGGTGGCTGATCTTGCACGAATCCCTCAGCTTGACGCAGTGGCTGGCGATTGTCTGCGTGATCGGCGCGAGTGTTGGAGCGACCTGGCAAAGCAAGCGCACACCGGACAAGCATCAAGAAGAATTGCTGGTGTAGAGCCCCTCAGCGTCATGGCACATCAAGACCGCCGAGCTTTCACCGGGGGCCACCCCAAAAAGCTGTCTTGGTTGCGGCTGAGCTGCTCGGGCTGAGACGGCTCTGCTTGGAAGGCCAGCACCGCTAGCGTACAGGCTGCACCCTCCTCGCGCACGCCCCCGGCCTGGGCTTCGTCTAGTAAGGCGCTGAGGGCGCGGGCCAGTTGTTGAAAGCGCTCCGGCGTCAGGCGCAGGGTGAGTGTGTCGGAGTGTGTCGGAGTGGGTCGGATAAGGTTCGTCCGAAACCGGGTATGGGAGCTGATCAAGGTGAGCGGGCCACTCGGTGGTGCCGAAGCCGTAGACATCTTCCTGACCTTCGTTCATGTTGCGCCAAGAACGCTCGTAGGCTTGCAAAAATCCGGCGGACAGTCCACGCATAGTGGCGCTGCCGTTGCCCGCTTCGTCTTCGGGAGGCAGCAGATTGGAAGAAACGCGGAATTCACGGGCGGCGAGTTGATACAGCACTTTTCCACCTTCACGGCTTTGCTCGAACAGCAGGCCTACATCCACCAATTTGCGGGCGTGGTGGTGGGCGAGATTGGCCGCCATGCCGAGGCGTGGGGCCACGTCGCTGGGCGAAAGCGGCACGATAAAGTGTGCCAGAAATTTGCTGTCTTGCCTGAGGGCACGGGCGGCGGCGAGGTCAGTAATTTGCAAGCTACCCAGTTGAATTTGGATCATCTCCAAAGTCTGAATGTTCGGCTTTCAGTTGGCGAGTAGGCAGGCTGAAAGTCAAATGCAGATTATGTTAAGCGTCGTAAAATCACTGAAATCGCGGGCATTATGGGTCAGCAAAGCGTCCGTGCGGCAAAGTGCATGGGCACCAATCAAATGATCGGCCAAGGGTCTGCGGTTACTCACGGCCCCAGCCGAGCGGCGGCGCTGGCAAATCAAAGCGTGAACCCGCCCGGTTTCTTCCCACATTTTGAGCGTGCTGCTGGAATCAACACTGATGAGCATTTGCAAAAGGGCTTGGTCAAGCGCCACTTTGGTGATAGTGGGAACGGCGTGGAGTTCGGCATAAACCACGCCGCAAACCACGAAGCCATGCCCGCTGGCTGCCAGCCTGCTGAGCGCCGAGCTGTTGAGCTGACCTTGCGGCGTGGCGGCCCACAAATCAACCAAAATGTTGGTATCAAGCGCGATGATCAAGCTTGCTCAGCCAAAACCTCTTCCACCGTCATGATATTTGCGCCCTCACCCTGCTGTGCGTAAATCTCTGGCTCTCCGCGCAGTTCGCACAAGACGTCAGCTGTGGTTTGTCCTTCGGGCAATCGGAACGCGCCAAGGAAGCGATGGTATGGGTTGGTCAGGTTCGATGGCTCAGCCAAACGCACTGTTAAGGTGCCGCCTTCCAACTGCCAATCAATTTCGCTGCCGATACGTAAGCGCAGTTGCTCGCGTATGAACTTGGGAATGGTGGTTTGTCCTTTGCTCGTGACGGTACTTTTCATCTCAGGCTCCCTAGATTCCTTACTTTTTAGTGTAGCATAGTAAGGAAAAAGAGGGACACCTAAAACTCAGTCTGCCGCGCTCTCCCCCACTGCGCCAGTCGGTTTCACTGTCACCGCAACCCCACTCGCCGCCGTGTTGCCGGTGAGTTCGTCCAAGTATTCAGGGTCGGTCAGGTCGTTGAGGCTGGCTCCAGCGTGGGCAGCGGCGACTCCCAAGCGCACGCCCACCTTGCCGTGACCGAAGCCGTGCGGAAGGCTGACCACGCCCGCCATCAAGGTGTCGGTGATTTCGGCGGGCACCGTCACCGCGCCGACCCGTGAGCGGACTTCCACGCTTTGCCCGTCTGTAATGCCGAGGCGGGCCGCGTCCGCGCCGCTGAGCATCAAGGTGCATCTGTTCGCGCCGCGCATCAAGCGGGGGACGTTGTGCATCCAGGAATTGTTGCTCCTGAGTTGCCGCCGCCCGATCAGCACCAATTCGGGAACTTGGGCATTCAGGACTTTTTCTAGGCGCGGCAAATCGGCCAGCATCACGGCGGGCGCGGCGTTGATCCGCCCGTTGGCGGTCAGTAGACGGCCCGGCAAGCTGGGCTGCATGGGGCCGTAATCTCTGCCGTGCGGCGCGGCCCTCAGCTCGGCCAAGCTGGTGCGGCGCGGGCCGTGCTTGAGGCCAAGTTCCAAACGCTCATCCGGTGAGCTGCCCGTTTCACCGCTGAGGCGCTGGCGCAGCCCTTCAAAAATTTGATAATCAAAGCGCTGGTCCTCGGCAATCGGGAAAATAGGATCGCTGATGCGGGCTGTATTGCGAACCGCGAAATGGTGAAAGACCACGTCGTAGTGCTGGGTCTCCAAGCCCACAGCGGGCGGCAAAATCACCTCGGCGCGGCGAGTAGTGGCGTTCAGGTATGGGTCAATGCTGACCATGAATTCGGCATTTGCCAGCGCTTCGTCGAGCGCTTCGCCGTTGGGGGTACTCAGCACCGGATTGCCCGCGATGGTGACGAAGGCTTTTAGTTGCCCCTCGCCGGGCGTCTGAAACTCCTCGGCCAGGGCTGCCACCGGAAACTCGCCGTCAAATTCGGGAAGGCCGCGCACCCGTGAGCGCCAGCGCCCGTGATAGCTCTGGCCTTTTTTGACACGGCCCAGCAGATCAAAGGCCGGAAGCGGCCACATCGCGCCGCCCTCCCGGTCGAGGTTACCCGTCACCAAGTTCAGGGCGTTGAGCAGCCACTGGCACAGCCCGCCAAACGCCTGCAAGCTCAGGCCGATGCGCCCATAAATCACGCCGCGCTCGGCTCCGGCGAACTCGCGGGCAAGGCGCTGGATGGTGGCGGCGTCCACGCCCGTCGCGGCGGCGACCCGCTGCGGCGTAAACGGCTCGGCGGCGGCTCTGAGTTCGTTTAAGCCGTCAGTGAATTCGGCCAAGCGGCCCACTTCGGCCAAGTCCTCCGCAAAAATCACGTTCAGCAGGGCCAGCAAAAATAGAGCGTCGCTGCCGGGCCGGATAAAGTGATGCTCGTCGGCAGCGGCGGCGCTCTCGGTGCGGCGCGGGTCGAGCAGCACCACCTTGCCGCCGCGTGCCCGGACGGCCTTGAGGCGGCCCGCCATCCCCGGCGCGGTCATGATGCTGCCGTTGGAGGCCAGCGGATTTGCGCCCAGCATCAGAAAATAATCGGTGCGGTCCACGTCGGGAATCGGCAGCAGCAGCGGGTGGCCGAACATCTCGGCGGCGGCGAAGTGGTGCGGCAATTGATCCATGCTGGTGGCCGAGTACCGGCTGCGGCTGCCCAGAGAGCGCACGAAGCCGCCCGCCGAGAGCAGCGTACCGGAGTTGTGAACGCTAGGGTTGCCCTGATACACCGCCACGCTGTCGGGGCCGTGCTTGGCCTGCACCTCGCGCAAACGGGCGGCCACATAGTCCAGCGCTTCGTCCCAGCCGAGTTCTGTCCAAGTCTCGCCATCGCGCCGTAGTGGGCGCTTGAGGCGGTCAGGGTCGGTATGAATGTCGGCAATCACCGCGCCTTTGGGGCAGATGTGGCCGCGACTCAGCGGGTCGCCAGGGTCGCCGCGCACGTCCACCACTGCGCCGCCTCTGACGGTGAGTTGCAGGCCGCAGATGGCTTCGCAGAGGTTACAAGCTCGGAAATAAGTACCGTCGGTGGGCGTGAGGGACGCGGTCATAAAACCTCCAAAGGCAGGTGACAGGTGAGAGCAGGGATTTTGGACTGAGTTCAGTCTACCTGCAACGCAGGGCGCATGGGCCGAATCCACCACACAAACAGCGCCGCCACCAACAACAATGAAATCACCGGACTCAGCAGCGCCAGGGCGGCGCAGCCCAAGCACCAAAATATGCCCAAGAACGAATCTTTTTGTGAGCGCCCAATCACCACCGCCGCATCTGGTTGGGCGGCGAGAATCGTTCGCCCCAGCAGGTAAAACGCCAAGCTGTTGAAGAGGTTAGAAAGTGCGTAAAAGGCGGCGGCGGCGCTGCCCGAATCCGAGCGCAAATGTTCGGCCACTACCGAGGTCGGAAACGGCAAAAACGAAACGGTCAGCAGAAAAAAGGCATTGACGATGAGCAAGTTCTGACTTACCGCCTTGACTTGACCGATGAGAATGTGATGCCCGATCCAAGAGATGAGAATAGTGCTAAACGCTAACAAATAGGCTAGATATGACGGCCACAAATGCAGTAAGCCTGTCCACAGCGACGCTGAGCTGCCATGTTCGCCGACTTGCGGCGCTTTGATTTCCAGAATCAGCAGGGTGATGGCGATAGCGAACACGCCGTCGCTGAAGGCTTCAAGTCGGTTGAGGCCTTTGAATATCATCATAAGAAGTCAGTCATCCTCATTTTATCTTAAGGCTCTGTTCCTGGCTACAAGGTAAAACGGGCTGAGCAGGTAGCCTAGCGGTATGCCCCTAATTTCTCCCAAGTCCGCGCCCGAAACCCGCCGCAGCGACCACACCGACACTTATCACGGCGAGATCATTGCCGATCCCTACCGCTGGTTGGAAGATGCGGGCAGCGCCGAAACCAAGGCCTTTGTGGACGCTCAAAACGAGCTGACCCGCACGGTGCTGGACGCCTTGCCGGAGCGTGAGCAACTCCGCAGCCGCTTGACCGAGCTGTGGGACTATGCGCGGCGCGGCGGGGTTTGGCAAGAAGGGGGCAAATACTTCCAGATGCGTAACAGCGGCCTGCAAAGCCAATTCGTGCTCTACGTGATGGACTCGCCCGCCGATGAGGGCCGGATTCTGCTCGACCCCAACAGCTTTTCTGACGACGGCACGGTCTCGCTGGGCGAGCTGGCCATCAGTCAGGACGGCAGCAAGCTGGCTTACTCGCTCTCGCAGGGTGGCAGCGACTGGCGCGACTGGCGGGTGCGCGACATCGTCAGCGGCCACGACCTCCCCGATACCGTCAGCGACAGCAAGTTCAGCGGCGCGGGTTGGCTGCCTGACGGCAACAGCTTTCTGTACGGCCGCTATGACCGCCCACCCGAAGGCCAGCAACTCAGCAGCGCGAACCTCAACCAGCGCTTATACCGCCACCGCATCGGCAGCGAGCAAGCCGAAGACGAGCTGATTCTGGAGCGCCCCGACCAGCCGGAATGGGGGTTTGGCGGCATGGTCAGCGAGGACGGGCACTACCTGATCGTCAACGTCTGGAAAGGCACCGCTCGCCAAAACCTGATCTGGGTGCGGCCCTTAGAAGAGCGCGGCCCCTTCACCGAAGTGGTGGCCGACTTTGAAGCCAGTTATCAGGTGATCGGCAACGACGGCCCCGTGTTTTACTTCCTGACCGACGACGCGGCTCCAATGGGCCGCCTGATTTCGCATCATTTAGAAACGGGTGAGCGCCGTGAAATCGTCGCCGAGAGCCAGCACCGCTTACTCGAAGTTCTGATGGTGGAGGGCGGCTTCGTGCTGCACACCCTAGCGGACGCTTCCAGCCGCTTGAGCGTGGTCGACCGGCAAGGCCAGAACGCCCAGCCAGTCACGTTGCCCGGCCTCGGCACGGTGGGCAGCCTCAGCGGACACACCGATCAAAGCGAAGTGTTTTTGGTGTTCACCAGCTTCCTGAGTCCGGCGGCAAGTTATCAGCTGAACACCGAGAACGGCGAGCTGACGGCGCTTTGGTCGCCTGATCTGAGCGCCGATTTGAGTGGCTACGAGGTACGCCAAGAATTTGCCGAAAGTCAGGACGGCACCAAAGTGCCCATGTTTATCGTCAGTCAGTCAAACGTGGTGCTGGACGGCTCCAACCCGGCGCTTCTCTACGGATACGGCGGCTTTGACATCTCGCTGACCCCCAGCTTTGAAGTCTCGCGGCTGGCTTGGCTGGAAGCGGGCGGGGTGCTGGCGGTGGCCAACTTGCGCGGCGGCGGCGAGTACGGCGAGAGCTGGCACCAGGCCGGGATGAAGGCCAACAAACAAAACGTCTTTGACGACTTCGCCGCCTGCGCCCGCCATTTGGCCCAGCGCGGTTACACCTCGCCGCAGCATCTGGGCATCGAGGGCGGCAGCAACGGCGGCCTACTGGTGGGCGCGACCTTGACTCAGCATCCAGAACTGATCGGCGCGGCGGTGGGGCACGTCGGCGTGATGGACATGCTGAGATTCCAGAAGTTCACGATTGGCTGGGCCTGGGTCAGCGATTACGGCAGCAGCGACAACGCCGAAGACTTTGCCGTGCTGCGGGCCTACAGTCCGCTTCACAACCTGATGCAGCGGGCTTATCCACCGACCCTGCTGACCACTGGCGACCACGATGACCGGGTGGTTCCGGCCCACAGCTACAAATTTGCCGCTGAGCTGCAACACGTCCAGCAGGGCGGCGCTCCGATTTTGCTGAGGGTTCAGACTAGAGCCGGACACGGCGCGGGCAAGCCCACCAAATTGGTGATTGAGGAGAAGGCAGACGTGTACGCGTTTTTGCTGGGAGCGCTGAGGTAAGAAGCTGAGTCAAAAAAGCAGGGAAGCGCGGCCCTCTTCAGCGCCCGCTTCCCTGCCTACCTGCCACAAACTTTTTTATCCTGCCGTTCCCGCCGCCTTCGCCGCATCCACATAAGCGTCCAGCACTTTGCCGCCGCCCCGAAAGGAAATCAGGGTGATGTACTGCACGCCGCCGTCCTCGCCTTCTTTGAGGTGCGGCAAATCGGTGGGGCGTGCGCCGCGCGAATACTTGACGATTTTGGGCAGCTTGAGTTTCTTGGTGTCGACTTCTTCCAGCTCGCGGCGCTTGTAGCTCTGGCCTCTGTACATCACGGCCTGCTCGCCGTCGGCATTGGTGTAGGGGCGTGCGCCAATGAGGCTCCAATCAAAAATATCGGCCATCGCCAGCGGCAACGACACGCCGCCTGCGGGCAGGTCTCCGCTGCTCCAGCCGGATTTGCCGTACTTGCGCAGCGTCGGAAAGATTTCGCGCTCTTCTTGAACTTCGATGGTGATGTTGGTGCCCAGCGGCCCCACGAGGTGAATCTGAATGGACATAATGGCTCCTTGGGGAGAGGCGTAGCAGCGGGTATCTGAAGGTGTAGGGGCCAGCGCCTTACGCAAATAACATAACAGATCGACCGCAAAAAAGGTAGCCCCCGGCGGCACCGCTCTGCCTTTTTACCGCTGGCTTTAACGGGACAGGGCTTGCAAGCTGCCGACTTTCCAAGTGGAACGTACTGACGATGCTGGCCCCCCCGTTCCAATCTGTCACTACGCCGCACAGCTCTTTTTGCGAATCAGGGGTGGCAGGCGGTCAGGCGACGAGCAAGCGCTTAAAAGCAGAGCAAGAAAAAGGCAGCAAGCGCATAAAATCTATGCTCACTCACCGCCCTACCGACTGAATCAAGACACTGCGGCATTTCTACCGACCGGAGCAGCCCAGCGCGGGCGCTCCCGAATTGGAGGAAGAGGCCGCATTCGTGCCAGAAGTGCTGCCCGCATCGTCGGAAAATTGACCGCCGATCTGCCCTTCGGCGTACACGGTGTTGAGGTCGAGGTTATAGCGGATGACCAGGGCGCAAATCACTTCCTGACCGTTGACCGACTCGGCGGGCGCTTCTGGGCTGCCGCGCAAGATGGCGACGTTGGCGGCGTCGTCGTAGTCCACACGCTCGGCTTTGCTGACCCGACCAGCATTTTGCAGCACCACTGCGCCCACCAAAGTCGTCGTTTCTTTGTCCACATTGACTTCAATCCGCTCGCTGTTGCCGGTCAGCCGCTCGGTTTCAGGCTTGCCGGTAGCAGGGGCGCGGTCGAAGGTGATTGGGCCGTCAATGCGGGCTACACCGTCGGATTCGTCATAAACCAAACTCTGGCCTTTCAAACTGGTGCGCCCCTGCGTCACAAAGACGGTGTCGGGCGCGGGTTTAGGATCGGCCTGCACGGCGCAGCGACTGAGGCGATCAGTCTTGCCCTGCGGCGGTTCGTCCAAAAACTGAGCGGTTCCGGCGCTCATTTCGATGTGGCCGTCGCCGCCTTTGCTGCTCTCGCCTTCCTTCTGGCCCTGCTTGGTAATCACCGCCAAGGGTGCGCGGATCAGGTTTTTGTCCACCGTAACCTGCACGCCGCCCACCGAAGAATCGCTATAAACCACCACAATCGGCGCGTCGGCGGGCTCGTCGTCTTGCGGCGCACAGGTCACGGCAATGCCCGCCGCATCATTGCCGGTTCTGACAATGACGATGACCCGCTGCTTGCCGTCGTCGCCCTTGCGGGTCAGCTCAATCGTCGGCTGGTCGCCCGAATCGGCAGGCGCGGTGTCGGGCGCAGCCGAGCTGGGCACAGGGCTGTCGGGGACAACCGGCTCGGGAGCGCTGTTGTTCGGCGGCACAACCGGCAAGTTCGGCCCGGCCGGATCAGCCGCAGGAAGCTGAGGCGAGCTGCTCTCTGATGGCGAATCAGGCAAAGCAGGATCAGCAGCAGGCGTTGCCGGAGCGCTCACCGGCGGCGGGGCCGCGTTCTGGGCCTGTCCGCTGCTGAGATCAGCGCCGCCCAGCAGCAGCAGCCCCAGCAGCCAAACGTTCCCTCCAAATCGCCGCCCGTTCATCAACTTACTTGTCGGTACTCAGCTTGAAGTTCTGAACTGGAATCTGGTAATTGCCTGACAACTGACTGACCCGCGCCAGATCAGTGCGCTGAAGCAGCACGCGGGCGCTGAGTTTCTGGCCGCTCTTGCTGTCCACGCTCACGGCGTTGCCGACCACATAGGCGGTGTTCTTTTTATCGTCGTAATACACGGCGTCGCCTTTGGTCACGATGCTGCCCTGCGTCAGCGTCACTTTGCCTTTGACGTACAGCAGCTTGCCTTTGGTCGCCACGCGGGCCTCGTCACCCACGATCAGCAGTTCTTTTTGCTTGGCCGTCGCGGCGCGGCTCATGCTGGGGCTGCCCGTCAACACGCCCACTTCCTTGTCTTCGTCAAACACCAGCTTGTCGGCTTTGCCGGTCTGCGTGCCGCTGACGAGCTGCACATTTCCGGTTGAAGTGCTGATGTTGTTGTCCACATCCAAGCTCATCTGAGCGGCTTTGATATTCACCGGATCGCCGTCGTCTTTTTTCTCCGGTACGAACACGGCGCTGGGCGTGCCGGTCAGCACACCCTGACCCGTCGCTTCGCTGTAGGCGAGTTGCCCGCCCTTGGCCGTCAAGCGGCCCCGCACCACATTTACGTCTGTGCCGCCACCGCTAAAGGTCGCGGTGCGCTTGCCCTCGGACTCGGCCAAGGTAGTGCCTGCCGGAGCAGTGAGCACAGCCGAAGTGGCTGAAATGTTGATGTTGTTGACGCTGGCCTTGACCGGCCCACCATTTTTACCGGTGTAATTGATCGGGCCGTTTCGCAAGTTGCCTTGCACCATCGCTGCCGTATCAAAACGCAACACCCGGTCTACTTGAGCGGCGAAGGCGAAAGTCAGAAGTGCAGCGGTCAAAAAAAGAGCAGGACGTTTCATTAGATCTCCTTAAAAACAATGTGCATTTGATTGTTGGAATAAACATCAAAGTGAAACCTATTCAGCGCGGCTCCACCTTACCGTTGAAACAGCGAGTCGATGGGTAAGTGTGCAGTCCTTCATCTTGGCGGCTTTTGGGCTGCTCAGCTTGAAAGTTACTAAAATCAAAATTGGCGGTGATGTTGATGAACCTTCCCTTGGTAATAGGCGAGTTGAGTTCACCTGCAGGAGCGCTGTAGCCACCTTGCTGATTGATGACCACTTCTTTATTGCCCGTTGAGGACAACGTAAAGGTGCTGCAATCCGCCAAGGTGTAGAGTTCGGCTTGCTTGGCGTGCAAGTTGTCTTGGCCGTCAATCACCAGATTGGTGGCCTTGATGGTCATGTCCTTTTGCAAGTCTCCCGCCGCGTCCTGCGCCCAGCGTTCGCCCTGACCGAGTTGATCGAGCGCCGTTTCGCCCTTTTCAGGATCGACGCTGATCTCCCCCGCCGCAAAGCGCCACTCGGCTTTGGGGTCTTGCGCCGGATACAGCCGCAACTTGACGCCGCTGAGCTTGACGCCGGAGCCGCGCACGCTGGAAGCGGCGGGCAGCAGCGCAAAGATCAGGCCAAACAGCACCAGCGCCAGCAAAGCCGCCGCACTAAAGCGCAGCATGAAGCCTCCTTTTGGCCAGGCTTGCGCCTAAATCTTGAACCGCTACGCTTCGTAACACGTTGGCATGATAGCCGCCACGGCTCATGAGAGTGCTTAGGGCGGTGTGATGGCAAGCGGTGCAGATGAGCGCGGGCGTCAGATTGAGGCCGCTTGAACGCTACCCTGAGCAGCATGATTGACACCCACTGCCACCTCGATTACCTCGAAGACCCCGCATCGGCCCGCTTTGAACTGGGCCTGAGCGCCATGATCTGTGTCGGCGCGAATGTGCAGCACGCCCGCAGCGCCCTTGCGTTGGCCGATCAGTACCCTGAAGTATGGGCCAGCGTGGGCCTGCATCCCACCGATGTGGCGCAGGAAGACACTCCCCAAACCAGAGCCGAACTCGAAATGTTCAGCTCGCGTCCCAAAGTCGTGGCCATTGGCGAAACCGGCCTGGACGACTACTGGGTACACGACCAACTGGAGGTGCAGCGCTCGGCGTTCGAGTGGCAGCTCGACTTGGCGCGGCGGCGCGACCTGCCAGTCATCGTCCACACCCGCGACGCGGCGGGCGGCGAGCGGGCCAGTTTGGGCTGCGCCGAGATCATCGCGGCCTCAGGTTGGAACAAAGGCATTTTGCACTGCTGCAACGGCCACGCCGGACTGCTCAGGGCCGCGCTGGATGCGGGCTGGCACGTTTCGTTCGCGGGCAATCTCACCTACAAAAACGCCCACGCCATTCAGGAAGCCGCCTGCTATGTACCAATTGAGCGCCTGCTCGTGGAAACCGACGCTCCGTTCCTGGCTCCTGTTCCCAAACGCGGCAAGCCCAACCGGCCCGGCTACGTGCGCTACACCTTGCAGTTTTTGGCCAAGCTGCGCGGCCTCAGCGAGGAAGTCGTGCAGCAGCAGACCGACGCCAATGCCCGCAGTGTCTACCGCTTGATGGATTAAAACTGTTCGCTGATATTTCTTGCATTTTTTAAGTTCATCTTAAATGAATTCAGAGGTTTGTCAGGCAAACCTGTCAGACTCTGAAGTGAACTTTCTGATGCCCACTCCTCTTCCAAAGCCCACTTCACTTGACGGCCCGAAACGCTCGACGTATTTGGCCACCGCTTGCTGCTTACTTTTGTTCAGTAGCGTGCGCTTGGCAACGCTCTTGACGGTGGGGCCGCTCAACCCGCTTGGTGTGGCGCTCAGTGCTCTGCTGCTGCTGCTGTCTTTTTGGACCATCTGGGCACTGAGACAGAAAAACTTGGCCCTTCCGCTTATTGAGAAAACCGTACTGCTGGTGTGTGCCGGCCTCTACCTCACCTTTACCTTACAGCCGCTTTTCGGCGGCCCTCAGCGCCTTGACAACGCGGGCCTGAACGAGTTGGGAGTGCTGGCCTTGGCGGCGGGGGTTTACGTCTTTTTGCCGCTGCACCGGGCCAAGTACTGGTTGGCCGCCGTGCTGGCCGGACATTTCATCAGCCGCTGGGAGCCGCTGCTGCTGGAGCCGAATTGGTTGAGTCTCGGAGCGCAGTTGACGCGTGATTCGGTCGTTTTGGCCACGCTGCTGCTGATTGTCTTGTTGGGCAATCACCGCAGCGCTTGGCGCGGGGCTTATGACAGCGCCAAAGCCATGCGCGATATGGCCCACACCGACGACCTGATCGGCCTGCCCAACCGCCGCGCGGCTTACCGCTATTTCGAAAGAGCGATGCGCGGCGCTCAAACGCCTGTCAGCGTGCTGCTGCTGGATATCGACAACTTCAAGCGCATCAACGACAGCCACGGCCATGAAGCGGGCGACGCGGCGCTGCAGGCCATTGCCGCCGCCGTGCAGCGAACCCTCGGCACATCCGGCGTGCTGGTGCGCTGGGGCGGCGAAGAATTTTTGGTGCTGCTCAGCGGCGCTACTCTTACCCACGCTCTGCGCGAGGCCGAAGCGCTGCGGGCAGCGGTGGAGGAACTCGCCTTGCCGTCCGGCTCAGTCACCATCAGTATCGGCGTGTCTAGTCGCATGCCCAAAGACGATGTTCAGGAACTGGTGCGCCGCGCCGACATCGGGCTTTATCACGCTAAAACCAGCGGAAAAAACCGTGTCATAGCGCAGATCAGTTAGCTTGCATACGGATTCCGGTCATTCTGCCGACTCCGTTTTGGAGTCCGTATCAAGTATCAAGAACCAGCCGAGTTGTCCGGCAAAGCCGCCGCCGCTGCTACGTCCAGATACCAAACCGGATCGCTAACCCGGCTCACCGGATAATCGCCCTCGCCGCGCTGGAGTTGAGCCAGCACCGGCGCTTTGGCCGCGCCTGTGACGAGGAGCCAGCGCTCACGAGCAGCGTTGATTTCGCTGAAGGTGAAACTGATCCGCCAGGTGTCTTGCTGCGGCACGTGATTGGCAACCACCCGCCCGCCCAGACTCAGGCCCGCCGTACCCGGGAAGAGGCTGGCGGTGTGGCCGTCGTCGCCCATGCCGAGCAAGACCAGATCGAGCTGGGCAGGCAGCAGCGCCGCGTAATCGGCAGCCGCCTGTGCGGGGTCGCGCTCACCTTCCATTCGATGAATTTGCCCAGCCGGAAGAGGTACGAAGTCGAGCAGGCCCACTTTGGCGGTGTGGTAATTGCTCTGCGGGTCTTCCGGCCCTACCGTGCGCTCATCGCTGAAGTAGATGTGAACTTGCGGCCAAGGGACTTCGAGGCCCCGCAGGGCGGCGTACATCAGCTTGGGCGTGCTGCCGCCGGAAAGCGCGACATGAAACGCCCCGCGCCGGCTGACGGCCTCCTGTGCGGCCCATGCGAAAGCCTCAGCGGCAGCCTGCGCGGTGGCCTGCGGCGTCGGATAAATATGGATTTCGCCCTGAAGCTTCATAAGGAGTCGGCTTGAGCGGGCGCATCTTCGTCCATGCTGGCGCGGGCCAGTTTCCAAGCCGCCTCGAAGTCGCTGCCGCGCTCCGGGCGGGCCATCACGCGGGCTAGCCCCTCGGCCAAAGTCATGCTCGGCACCATCAGGGTGGTTTTGCGGTTGACTTTGTCGAACTTGACGCTGGACTGCACCAGTTCCGGGCCAATGGATTTGAGCAGGAAGCTCACTCCTTTTCCAGCCAGCTCCACGCCGCACAAATCGCCGTGCTGACGCTGGCAGTCGCCTCTCACAAAGGTCACCGGGCTGAGGTCTTTCCAGCCGAGGGTGGTGGCCACCCAAGAAGCGAACAGCCGCGCCGCGCGGTCATTTCTGCCGCCCGACCAGATCTTGAGGCGGTTGACGCGGCCCAGCATTCCGGCGGCGTCTCTGCTGTCAAATAGTTGGGCCAGCCCCTCGCGCCACGCTGCCGAGCGCGACCAGCCCAGGTCGGCCAGCGCGTAGTTGCGGGCCGGCGGAATATCGAGGCGCAGGCTGTCGGCAATGACCTGATCGGCCACGTCGGTCAGTTCGCGCAGCAGCGGCCCGCCGGGCGGATCGTCAGAGGCCCACCAGACGTGGTTGACGGTGGCGGGACGCAGCAGCGGCAAAATCGCTCCGCGCAGTTGGCCGGGGTTGGCCAGCAACGTCAGCCGCTCTATGTACAGCCCTTGCTGCGGCACCAATTGGGCGTCGATGCTCATGCGCCCCGAGGCCGCCGGCTCCATCACCGCGATGATCTGGCGTCCGGCGTAGCGGCCCTCTAAGCCGGTTAGGGCTTCCTGAATGCGGCCCTGGTAGTTGGGCGTGGTCAGGGCAATGATGTTGCCGGTGTAGGCCCGCGTTTCGATGTCGGTCTGCGCCCACAGCTCGTCCAAGGTGCGCTGCGCTCCCCGCACGTTGGTGGGCAGCGGGCCGAGCGGGGCGAGGCTGAGCCGGGCCGTCACAAGCGCCGCCAGCGCCGATCCGGGCCGATCAGCTGGTCGGCTTCGTCCGGCCCCCACGTTCCGGCGTCGTAGTTGGGGAAATCGGTGGGCGGTACGTAATGCGGCGAGGTGGGGTCCCAAGCTTCCAGAATGCCGGAAACGATCTGCCAAGCCTGATCCACTTCGTCCTCACGCGGAAACAGGGTGGCGTCGCCCACCATCGCGTCGAGGAGTAAGCGCGAGTAGGGGCTTTCGAGTTGAGCGCCGAAAGCGTCGTAGCGGAAATCCATCACCACTTCGCGCAGCACGTTTTCTTGGCCGGGGGTTTTGCTCGAAAACTTCAAGCTCACACCTTCGTCCGGCTGAATGCGGAAGGCCAAGACGTTGCGCTCTAAGCCGCCCGGAAACAGGCCCAGCGGCGGGCGCTTGAAAACCACCGCGATCTCGGTGACTTTTTTAGGCAGCCGCTTGCCGCTGCGGACGTAAAACGGCACGCCCTGCCAGCGCCAGTTGTCGATCTCATATTTGACGGCCACGTAAGTCGGGGTGCCGGAGCCTTCCTGCACGTTGGGTTCCTCGCGGTAGCCGGGCACGTGTTCGCCGTCGAGGGTACCGGGGCCGTACTGTCCGCGCACCGCCACTTCGGGGACGCGCTCGACCGGGATGCGGCGAATGGCCCGCAGCGCCTTGACTTTTTCGTCGCGGATGGCGTCGGCGTCAAAAGCAGCGGGCGGCTCCATGGCAGTCAGCGCCACCACCTGCATGAGGTGATTTTGTAGCATGTCGCGCACCACACCGGCTTCCTCGTAGTACCCGGCGCGGCCTTCGAGGCCCAAGTCTTCGGCGTTGGTGATCTGGATATGATCGACGAACGAGCGGTTCCACAGCGGCTCGAAGATGGCGTTGCCAAAACGGATCGCCATCAGGTTCTGCACGGTTTCTTTGCCGAGGTAGTGGTCGATTCGGTAGACCTGCGACTCGTTCCAGACGCCGTGGAGGGTGTCATTGAGGTGCCGCGCCGAGGCCAGATCCGTTCCAAACGGTTTTTCGACGATGATGCGCCGCCAGCCCTCCGTCTGGTCTTGCAGGCCCAGCCGGCCTAACCCGTTGCTGATCGGCTCGAACAGGCTCGGCGGGGTGGACAGGTAAAACAGCGCGTTTTTGCGCCCGCCGTGCGCGTCCTCCGCTTCGTTGAGCTGCTCTCTGACTTTGCTGTAAACGTCGTCGGCCCCGAAGTCACCGAATTCGTAATACAGCAGCTCACGGAACTTTTCCAGCGCTCCAGGCTGCGGGGTGTCGGTTTCCTTACTGGTTTTGAGCGCCTCGATGGCGTAGTCCTTGAACTGCTCGTCGGTCATCTCCTGACGGCCCACCCCGACGATGTTAAAGGCGCTGCCGAGCAGGCCGTCTTGCCACAGTCCGAAGACGGCGGGCAGCAACTTGCGCTTGGCCAGGTCGCCCGTCGCGCCGAAAATGACCAAAGTGGCCGGTTCGGGAGCGCGGCTGCGGCGCATTCCGGCCCGGAACGGATTGAGGTTGGCGGCCAGTTCGGCAGCCATCGCGGCATTGGGCGCACTGGCCTCGGCGGGCGTCAGCAGGGGATCGGCGGCTTTGCCCTGCACCGGCTTGGGCTTGGTAGCGGCCGGTTTTTTGGTGGCCGCTGTTTTGGGAGCAGCTGTTTTGGATGGAGCCGGCTTAGATACAGGCGCTTTGGATGCTGCCGTCTTGGACACAGCCGTTTTAGGCACAGCCGCTTTAGATGCTGCCGCTTTGGAACCTATTTTCTTAGCGACTGGAGACACCGCGCTTTGGTGGCCCGCCGCGCCCGGCAACACGTCGTCGCTGTCAATCGGCATCGCGCTCACTGGCTGGGGCTTTTGGGCCGCTTTTTTGGCAGTGGCACTGGCCTTGGGGGGCTTAGCGTCCGCTTTGGGCTGAGCGGTTTTGGTTGCTGATCTGGCTGCTGGCTTGGCCGCTGGCGTTTTCTTGATTGCCATTACGACTGGCCTTCGTTCTGGTTGCCCGCCGCCTTGTTCCCGGTGTCTTCAGGGTTGGGGTTGACGGGGACTTTGCCGCTTTCACCGAGTTGGCGGGCCGTGTCACCGTCACTTTGAGCGCCAGCAGCTTTGGTACCCGACGCCGGAATGTTCTGCGGCCTGGCGTCTTCTGGGGTGTGGGCTTCGGGCACGATGCTTTCCTCAGCCTCCGTCTCCACTTTCTTGACGGCGTGACCGCCAAAGGCGCGGCGCATGGCCGAGAGCATTTTGCCCGCGTAACTGCTCTTTTGCTGGCTGCGCAGGCGCATCTGCACACTCAAGGTGATGACCGGAGCCGGAATGCCTTCGTTGAGGGCGTCCACCACTGTCCAGCGGCCCTCGCCGGAGTCGGCCACGTAATCGGAGAGGTCGCTGAATTCCGGATCGCCGCTCAGGGCGTCGGTGGTCAAATCGAGCAGCCACGAGCGGATCACGCTGCCGTGCCGCCACAATTCGGCGATCTGGGCCATATCGAGCTGCATTTCCGTTTTGGCGTGCATCAGCTCAAAGCCCTCGGCGTAGGCCTGCATCATGCCGTACTCGATGCCGTTGTGAACCATCTTGACGTAGTGGCCGCTGCCGGCTGGCCCCATCCGGCCCCAGCCCTGGGTGGGCGCGGGGGCCAGCACTTCCAGAATCGGCGTCAGGCTGTCTACCGCCGCTTTTTCGCCGCCGACCATCATGGCGTAGCCTTCCTTGAGGCCCCAGACGCCGCCCGAGGTGCCCACGTCTACAAAGTCGATGCCGCGCTCAGCTAGCGTTTTGGCGCGGCGCTGGCTGTCTTTGTAGTTGCTGTTGCCGCCGTCGATGATGATGTCGCCCTTCTGCATATGGTCGGCCAGATTCATCACGGTACTTTCGGTGGCGGCCCCGCTCGGCACCATCACCCAGACGGCGCGGGGGGTGGGCAGCTTGGCGATCAGTTCCTCAAGAGTGCGGGCTCCCTCGGCTCCGCGTCCCTCAGCCAGCTTGATGTTGTCTTCGCTGAGGTCGTAAGCCACCACTTCCTGTCCGCCTTGCAGCAGACGAGCCACCATGTTGCCGCCCATTTTTCCCAAACCGATCATGCCTATTTTCATGCGATCTCCTTGTGCTTATTCAAAACTCTCTGCTCGAAATTCTTCCAGATACCGGCACCGGGTACGCACGCCCTCCGGCTGAAGCTTCATTCTTTGGCATCATACGCGCAGGCCAAACGGCAAGGCAGCCCGCTTTTTCTTAACGCAAGCCTAAGAGGGGTGGGAAGCGTTGTCGACGAACCTGAGTTTGTTTTCTGAGGATGGTCAGCCCGCTTATGACTTAATTATTGCGGAGCTTTACCCATCACGCAGGAGCTGATAACCCTCCCCCAGCCTTCCCACGAGCCCGCACTTACCGCCGCGCCGCCACCCACAGCAGCGCCGCGCCCGCCACGACGTACAGCGCATCGGGCGTCCAAGCCGAGAGCAGCGGCGAGAGCGCTCCATTTTCGCCCATCACCCGAAAGACGCTCCAGGTGGCGTAATACAAAAAGGTCAGCAGCAGCACCCACACCAGCCCGATATTGAGGTTGCTTCTAAACGAGAAAATTGCCAGCGCAGCGGCGAAAAAAGCCATGCACAGCGCCGCGAATGGCTCGGCGAACTTGCGCTGCAAGGCCGTAAATTCCTGTGGGGCGTTGATGTTCTGGGCTTTGTACTCGCGGACTTTTTGCCACAGGTCACGCAGCGGCAAATACACCGGCTTGAGCTCGTCGCCGCCCTCGAAGCTGGCCTGCAAATCCTGCACCGGCAAGGTGCCGCGCTCAAAACTCAGCACGGTGGAGGGCTTTTCATTTTGGTAGGTGATGCGCTGGCCGTCAAACAGTTCCAAGACGTTGCTGCCCGCGCTCAGCCGCCCACGCTGAGCCGTGATGATCTCGCGGGCCACGTCGCCGTTTCTGAGGGTGGCGATGCTCAGGCCGCGCAGCTCACCGCCGGGCTCCACCGAAGCGATGCTGATGGCCCGCCCGAAGGCGTCGCGCAGCACCAGCGCTTTACCGCCCGCCACACCGAGCCCGGCGACCCTCGGATTGTCGAGGACGATCTCGCGCTGCACACTCAGCGACTGCACCTTGGCACGCGGGGTCAGGGTTTCGCCCACCGCGAAGCTCAGCAGCGTGACGGCCAGACCCAGCCCCATCACCGGCCCGAACAACTTGGTGGGCGAGATGCCTCCGGCCTGCATCGCCTTGATTTCCGAGTCGGCGGAGAGGCGCGACAGCCCCAGCAAAGTGGCGAACAGCAGCGCAATCGGCAGGCCCCGCGCCACCGCGTCGGGCAGTTGCAGGGCCACCAGTTTAGCAACCAGTGCGGGGTTGGCTCCCTTGGCCAGCAACGGCGCGATAATAGCCTGAAGCGCTCCCAGCAGCAGCAGCAAAATGGTGACGGCCAGCCCCGCGAACAAAAACGGCAGGATTTCTTCCAGCAAATAGCGGTTGAGGCGGCCTGAGAACAAGCCCGCCGGCGCGGCAGCTGGGCGGCTGGCCCGGCTCACCTCAGCCTCCAGGCCATCAGCAGGCCGAACAGCGCGAACACCAGATTGGGCAGCCAAGCGGCCAGCAGGTGAGGCAGCGCACCCACGGCGGCCAGTTGCGGCGCGGTGTTCCACAGAGCGTAAAACGTCACCAGAAAGAGAATCACCGCTCCCACCGCCCAGGCCCGGTTGGTCAGCGCCAGCCCCAGCGTTCCGGCGGCCAGCACAAAGATCAGCGGCGTAAACGAATCGGCCACCCGGCGGCTGAGTTCGTAAGCGGCGCGGCGATAATCCTCGGTGTTGGGGGTGAGCGTTGCGAGCTGGGCGCGAAGCTGCGGAGTGGTGCTCTGGTCAGTGGGCGGCGGCGGGCGCGACACCACGTCGCTTTGGGTAAAGGTGATGGGCGCACTCAACGCCGTGATCACGCCCTGAGGGTCGACTCGGTAGCCGCCGAAAAGCGTCCACGTTTTGGCCGCCGCGTCCCAGCGCCCGCCGCTGGCGCTGTAGGTGCCCTGCGGAGTTTGCACCACCACGCCAGTTAGCGACGATAGGGTTTGGGGACTGCCGTTGCCCAAGCTGTCAATCCGCCCCGCCGTAAAAAAATTACCGCCTTCTGCGTGGGCGTAGTTCTGGGTGGTGGGCGTCGGCACGGCCAGTTTGTAAATATCGGTGTAAAAATACTTGATGTACTTCTGGTTGCCGCTGGGCGTCAGGTAAGCCGCGTTGAAATACACCGCCGCGCCCACCACCAGCGCTGGAAGCAGCAGCGGCCACAGCATACTCAGGGGCCGCACTCCGCCCGCATAGGCCGCCTTGACTTCGCTGTCTTTAGCCAGCCGCCCAAAGGCCATCAGCACCGCGAACGGCACCGACACCACCAAGCATTTGTTGAGTACAAGCGGCAATTGGTAACTCAGCAGCGTGAGCGCTTTGAACAGCCCCGTGTGGTACGACAGCATCGCCCCCACTGTGGTGCTGAGAATGTCGGTCATCTGCAAAAAGAGAAACAACAGCACGCCCGCCGCGTAGAGCGGCCAGATTTCTTTGAAGATATAACGCGGGAAAAGACCTCTCATGCGGGCTTGAGCGCCGACTTGAAGTCAAAGTTGAGTTTACAAAGAGCGGCGATCTTGAACACGGGGGGTAGTGTAGCAAGAGCAATTCAGCCTGTGGCAGCGGCTGCATGAGAGGCGAGGGGCCGCTTGTGGGGGTGTACTGACAGGACGCCCGGCCCGTTTGCCTCTCACGACTCTAGGGCGCTGGGCAACTCTGGCCAGGCCTCACGCAGCCACGCCAGCAAATGCAAATAAATCTGGCCGTGACTGGTGATGTGGCGGGCGGGCGGCACGCTGGGGTGCAGTGGCAAACGCAGATGCTGGCCCAGCAGCCGCGCCTGCAAATGCTGAGTGCCGATCAGGGGAATCGGGTCGCCGTCCAGCGACAAGCACAGCACCTCGGGAGCGCCGGGCAGCGCGGCGGCCACCGCGCGGCCCAGCGCAGTCGGACTGAAGGCCACTCCCGGCACACCACACAGGCCTGCCGCGTACTGCGCCAGCCCACCGCCTAGCGAGTGCCCCGCCACCATCAGCGGCAAGTCGGGGAGAGCGCGGCCACGCTCGGCGAGCAGCAGCTGGGTGAATTCAGCGGCCACCACAAAGAGGCGGGGCAAGCGGCCCAGCACGTTGAGCACGTCGGCCCGAAACTGTTTGGCCTCGGCGGGAAAGGTGTGAAGCTGCGAGTCGGAGTGGCTGGTGTTGGTGCCGCCCAAGATCAGTACCAGTTGATCAGGTTGCTGGTAAAGGGCAAAAACAAGGCCGCTGGAACAGTGCAGCACGTTGGGCCGCCCCGTTTCCTGACGCAGCGCCCCCAGCACGCTGAGCGCAGGTACGCTTCTGAACTCGCCGCCGTAAGCCGATAAAACTTGCTCGGCACTGGGCATTTTCCAGTCGCGCCGCTCCCACGCCGGATAAAGGCACAGCGCGGCGGCGCAGTCTGCCAGCAGCGTAAAGGCCCGCGCTTCCCCCAAAGCCCACAGAGCCTGAACAGCTGCTTCACCGCTGAGCGTGCCAGCCGGCAACTCGCGCCGATTCAGCAGCGGCAACTCGGTCAGCTTGGGCCAAGCCGAGAAGCGCGGGACAACGGGAAAGCGGCGCATAGCGAGGTCAGTCCGGCAGAGGAATCAACCAATGCTCAGCCGCTGAAAACCCACTGAGCGCGGCGCGGCTGATCAGCAGATCATCTCCCTCGCGGCTGGCCTCGCCGGATTGAACCCATTTGTTCAGTTCGGCTTCGACCCGCTGCTGCACGCGGCGCAGCGGCATCTCGGCGGCTCCCTCCACGCCGCGCCAGCTCAGAAAAGCGCGGTGAAAGGTGGGCAATTCGTCGAGCGGCAGGCGGGCTTCCAAACTGCGCCAAGACAAGTCAAGTTGAGCAGAGTGAACTTTAGCCATAGGGACTATTCTGAGCGCCTGCCCGGGCGAGCCGCCTTGTGCAAGTTCCCAGACGGCGCTCATCTTGCGGGTGGTAAGCCACCGGATCACTCCTTACTCCGCAGAGGAGTCAGCGCGGCGCGGCGGTGTCGCGGTTGAAATTGAGAATCAGGGTGCCGGTAGACACGGTGCCGTTTAGGATCCCGTTGCGGTTGTAGCTGACCAGTACGCTGCCGTCACCGAGCGAGAGCAGCGCGAAGTGGCCGTTGAGGGCATTGAGGGTAAACGGATTGCTGCCGCGCACATTCCAGACATAGCCGCTGCGTTTGCCTAGCGGATCTTCGGCGCTGGCAGCCTGAATGGCCGAGATATTGAGCGCTTCAGGCTTGGCACTAAATCCCTCAGGAAAACGCAAATCCCCTGTCTCCAGATCCAAGCTGATGCCGCGCAGGAGGGCGGTGCCGCCCGCGTCACCAAAGGTCAGGCGGTTGCCACTGCGCGAAATGCTCAGCCGCACCACCTTGCCGCTGACCTGCAACTCCTGCTGGATGACAAGGTAGCGCCGAAAGTCGTTTTCGCTGATCTTGACCCGCTTGTCATACAGCGGAGCCACGCCGCGCTCGGCGCTGACCTGCATTTGGTCGAGCAGGCGTGGATCGCCGCCCGCGTCCAGCACCCGGCGGCGCACTTCAGTCATGGAGAACTTGGCCCGCGTTTCCATGATTTGGGCCAGTTGGCCGGTTTGCGGCAGCAGCGGCCCGAGTTTGCTGCGCCAATCGTTGACCGAGGTGGGTACGCCCTGCCCCGTCGTTTGGAAAGTGGCCGCTCCGCTCCACGCCGTTAAGCCCCCCAACAGACAACACAAGCTGAGAGCAGGGAGAATACGGCGGAAATGGCGCGAACCCATGCGAGGTCAAGCATAGCGGGCAGAGGTGAGAAGTTGCCTGACACGCGCCGCGCCGCTCCTCATCTGGGACAGTGGGTAGAAACGGCAAGGAGAGCAACTGGAGCGCCCTGCCCTCCAATCAGCACGTTGCCTTGAGTGCGGAACCGACGTAGGAGCGCTGTATGCGCTTGAGTTTTGGACTTGCCCTCAGGCCAGATGTTACCCTCAAGGTATGCCTTACCCCACTTCCCCGCTGCCGCAATCACCTGTGCCCAGCGCCGCCGAACTCTTACCCTTCGTGGAAGCGGGCCTGCGTGATCTGAGCGCTTTGGTGGCCCTGGAAAGTGTCAGCGCCCAGCGCCGCATGCTGCCCGAGACCGCGCAGGCCGTGACGGATTTGCTGAGCGCCGAGGGCTTCACGGTGCGTCAGTACCCCGGCCAAGTGGCTCCGCTGCTGATTGCCGAAGCGGGCGAGGGGCCGAGCACCCTGCTGATTTACAACCACTACGACGTGCAGCCCGAAACCCCTTTAGAGCTGTGGGACTCGCCGCCGTTCGTGCTGACCGAGCGTGGCGGGCGGCTGTACGGACGCGGCGCGAGCGACGACAAAGGTGAATTTGCTTCGCGGCTGGCGGCGGTGCGGGCCATCAAAGCCAGACACGCGGGCCACTTGCCGCTCAAGATTCGCTGGCTGATCGAGGGCGAAGAAGAAATCGGCAGTCCCAGTTTGGCCCGCTTCGTCGAGCAGCACGCCAGTGAGCTGAGCGCCGACGGCTGTTGGTGGGAGTTCGGCAGCATCGATTCCGAGGGCCGCCCGATGGTGTCGCTGGGCCTTAAGGGGGTGGTGTGCTTGGAACTGCGCTGCCGCGTGGCCGACTCGGATTTGCACAGCAGCTTGGGCGCAGTCGTCGACAATCCGCTGTGGCGCTTGGCGGCGGCGGTGGCCTCGCTGCGAGACTCCACCGGGCGGGCCAGCATCGCCGGTTTCCACGACGCTATCCGCGCTCCCAGTGAAGCCGACTTGCAGGCCATCCACGAGTTGCCCGACGCCAGAGGGCCGCTGCGGGATACTTACAACATCACCCGCTTTTTGGGCGACGATACCGAGCACCAGACGCGCAGCAACTTGACGCCGGCCATCAACGTCAACGGCTTTCACGGCGGCTACGAGGGTGAGGGAAGCAAAACCGTGCTGCCCGCTGCGGGTTTCGTCAAGCTCGACATCCGCTTGGTGCCCGACCAAGATCCGGATGAGATCGTCAAGTTGCTGCGTACCCACTTGGACACCTTGGGCTTTGAGGACATCGAGCTGATCGAACTCGAATCGAGCGAACACGCCGCCCGCACCAGCGCTGACAATCCATTTGTAAAAGTCGCCCTGCAAGCGGCCCGCGAGGCGCACGGCAAGGAGCCGGTGGTATCGCCGTCGAGCGCAGCCAGCGGCCCGCTTTATCCGTTTGTCAAGCACCTCAACGTGCCGACCGTGATCATGGGCATCGGCAACATCGGCGGCAGGGTTCACGCCCCCAACGAAAATATCCTGAAGCGCGACTTTGCAGCGGGCGTGCGCTTCGGAGTGGTCTTCATGGAGCGGCTGGCACAAGCCAAACCCAGTTAGGTTGACATCAAAAAAGGCCCGCCAATTCAGCGGGCCTTCAACGTTGATCCATTTTGTTGCTGTGCTTACTTCTCCATCACGTAGGCTTTCTCGATTTTGTCCGCCGTGCCGGGGTAGCCGGGTTGGATGCGGGTCAGTTTGTCCAAGACGTCCAGGCCTTCCACGACTTGCCCGAAGACGGTGTGCTTGCCGTCGAGATGCGGCTGCGCCGCGAACAGCATAAAGAACTGCGAGCCGTTGGTGGCGGGGCCACGGTTGGCCATGCTCAACACGCCTTTTTTGTCGTGGCGGTGCGAGTTGAACTCGTCTTCAAATTGGTAGCCGGGGCCGCCCGCTCCGGTGCCCGTGGGGTCGCCGGTCTGGGCCATGAAGTCCTGAAGAACGCGGTGAAAGGAAATGCCGTCGTAGTAGTGGTGGCGAATCAGGTAGACGAAGCTGTTGACCGTCTGCGGCGCGTCGTCGGGGTACAGATCCATGACGATGCGGCCTTTGGATGTTTCAAACACGGCCTGGTACTGCTTGCCGGGCTCGATAGCCTCGCCCAAGCTGGGCGCGGTCTTGAAGCTGATTTTGCGGTCTTCGCTGAGGGCGCTCATCTGGGTATAACCGTCGTTGGTGTAAGTCATAGCCCACATTCTAGCCGCTAAATCTCATGAGAACCTTGCCAGCACCCCAAGAGATTCTTAGGGCTTGGTGACGATCCGTACGCTGGTGATGGTGTCGGGCACCGCGCCGGCAATCGGTTGCTCGCCGCCCTGTCCGCTGGTGGCGGTGCGGGTCAGCTTGGGCAGCACGTCTTCGCCGCCGACCACTTTGCCGAACAAGCTGTAGTGGCCATTGAGGAAGGTGGAAGGCGCAAAGGTCACAAAAAACTGCGAGCCGTTGGTGTTGGGGCCGCTGTTGGCCATCGCCAGCATGCCGGGCTGGTCGAACACCAATTTGCTGCGAATTTCGTCGGGGAATTGGTAGCCGGGGCCGCCCTGCCCCCAGGTCGCCTTCTTGCTTTCGTCGGTGCTGCTGGGATCGCCGGTCTGGGCCATAAAGCCGTCGATGACGCGGTGAAAGCGCTGGCCATCATAAAAGTGGTTGCGGGCCAGATACACGAAGTTGTTGACCGTCACCGGCACTTCGCTTTCCAGCAAATCCGCCACGATCTGGCCTTTGTCGGTGTCGATCACGGCGTAGTAATCTTTGCCGTCTTCCAGTTTCATTTCGGGCGGGGCCGTGAAGGTGGTCACGGGCGTTTTGCCGAGGTCGGGAACAAGGGTGTAGCCGCTGGGGATGGCAGCGGAGGTGGCCGCGTCGGTTTTGGTGGTATCCGTCTTGGTGGCGTCCGGTGTTGCGGTATCTGTTTTGGTGGTGTCAGTTTTGGTGGTATCCGCCGCCGTGGTGTCGGTGGTGGTCGTGGTGGCTTCTTTTTTCTGGCAAGCGGCCAGACTCAGGGTCAGCAAAGTGAGGAGGGCAATACGCTTCATTTGGTTTTAGTTTAGCCGACCCTTTGATGAGACGGCCTTGAGGAGCAGCCTGGCCCGTCCGGTGAGCTAAACTCGGCGGCGTGACTGTAGCGATTGGTGTGATTGTAACGATTGACGGCGTAGCGGCCAGCGGCAAATCCAGCGTGGCCAGCGGCGTAGCCAGCGCCCTGAGTATTCCTTATGTCTCCAGCGGTCTGCTGTACCGGGCCGCGACCTTGCTGGCGCTCGAAGCGGGCACGTCCCTGAGCGACGCCCCGGCCCTGCTCTCGCTGCTGGGCGCTGCCCCACTGCGCTTGGAACCGCTGGCTGGGGGCAACCGCATTTACCTCGATACTCCTGATTGCCCGCGTGAGCTCACCGCCGACGCCCACACCAGCGCAGTGGACGCGGGCGTCAGCGCGTTGGCCCAACTGCCGCAGCTGCGCGAGTGGGTCAACGCCCGGCTGCGTGCCCTGACTCCGCCGTTTGTGGCCGAGGGACGCGATATGGGCACCGCCGTGTTTCCGCAGGCGCGGGCCAAGTTCTTTTTGGTGGCCTCGCCGCGTGTACGGGCGCTGCGGCGCGTCAAAGAGCGCGTCGGCGATGTGGAGGCCGTGGAGCAGGCCCTGATTGCCCGCGATGAACAAGATCAGTTGCAGTCTCACCCCGCTGCCGACGCCCAGATCATTGACACCAGTGACCTAGACTTGGCGGGCGTGATCGCGGCGGTCATGGCCGGGCTCCAAGAGCGGGCTTAACGCTTGGCCCCCTAGTCCTGCTGGCGCACCGCGCGGCCATTTCCGATTTATGATAAGCGGGTGCCCTTCAACCAATCCTCTTTGCCGCCCACCACCAAGCCGCTCGTTTCTGTCGGCGACCTCGCGTGGGACGTGCTGGCCAAACCCGATACCTCGCTGCTGCCGGGAGGAGACACCACTGGCCGCATGGAACTCTCGCCTGGCGGCAGCGCGGCCAACCTGGCGGTCTGGGCCAGACGCCTGGGCTACCCCAGCACCTTTGTCGGCAAAATCGGCACCGGCCATTTCGGAGCGTTGGCGCAGGCAGGCCTTGAGGACGAAGGCGTGTTGGCCGAGGTGATTCGCACGCCGCTGCATCCGACCGGCGTGATTTTGGCTCTCATTGACCAGCGGGGCCAGCGGGCCATGCTGACCGGACAGGGAGCCGACTGGGAACTGCTGCCCGAAGAGTTGCCGCGTGAAGTGCTGCTGGGCGCGGGCCACGTTCACCTGACCGCTTGGAGCCTCTTCCGCGATCCGCCGCGCCGCGCCGCCTTGGCCGCCGCCAAACTCGCCGAGGAAGCTGGAGCGACGCTGAGCCTCGATCCCGGCAGCTTTCAGATGATTCAGCAGGCAGGCCGCGAGAACTTTTTGTCGTGGATCAGTGAAGTGCCGTTCGATATTTTCTTTCCCAACGCCGACGAAGCCCGCGCCATGAGCGGAGAGAGCACCTCCGAGGCGGCGCTCGCGTGGCTGCGCGGCCATTACCCCAAAGCCCTGATCGTGCTGAAAATGGACGAGGACGGCGCACTTTTGGAAGGCCCACAGACTCCGCGCACCCACATTCAGGCGTCGCAAGACACCTTGGTGGACGCCACCGGAGCCGGAGACGCTTTTGGCGGCGTCTTTCTGGCTCATTATCTGGAGCATGGTGATCCGGTGAAAGCGGCCAAGATAGCCGCGCAGGTGGGCGGCTGGGTGGTCTCACGCTTTGGCGCACGCCCGCCGGTAGACGAAGCCCTTAAGCTTCGCCTCGCACCGCTGCTTGCTCAGCCTAGTCTTTCTCAGCCCAGTCCAGAGGTGGGCGCGTGACCCGCCTCAACAACCGCCGCCCCGCTTGGCAACGGGCGCTGTTCTGGATCTTTTTGTTGCTGCTGCTCGCCATATTGGCAATTGCCGCCTACGTTTACAGCCTGACCACCAGTGCTGGCGGCCCCAAATACACCCTAGAAATCAAACCCGGCGACACGCTGGCCGCCAAAGCGGGCGAGTTGCAGCAGCGCGGCGTCATCAAAAATGCCACGGCGCTGCGCTACGTCATGCGTCAGCGCGGCACGGCAGGCAAGCTCAAAGAAGGGCTTTACGAGATTCCAGCCGATCAAACCGTTTTTGAGGTGGCCGACGACTTGGCCGGCAATCCGCGCATTCCCACTGTCAGCGTGACCATTCCCGAAGGCAAGCGCCTCAAAGATTTACCGGAGATCATCACGGCGGCGGGCCTGAGCAGCGCACCTGCTCTCAAAGCCGCGCTGAATGATGTCTCTCTCAGCCCAGCGGCCAAAGCAGCGGGGGCGGGCAACTTGGAAGGCTTTTTGTTTCCGGCCACCTACCCGTTTCGGCCCAAAGCCAGTGCCGAGGACATCGTCAAGGGACTGGCCGAACGGATGACCCAGGAATTTACCCCGGAGAGAATCACCGCCGCCAAAAAACTGAATCTGAATGTGGATCAGTGGGTGACGCTGGCCAGCATGGTGCAAGCCGAAGCCGCCAACGACGCGGAGATGCCGGTGGTGGCGGGAGTATTTCTCAACCGCCTGAAGCAGGGCATTGCGCTGGGCAGCGACCCAACGGTGGCGTATGGCCTCGGCAAAGACTTGCCTGACCTCGACCGCTCAGCCGGCGACTTCACCAAAGACACCCCTTACAGCACCTACACCCGTATGGGCCTGCCCAAAGGCCCGATCAACAACCCCGGCGAAGCGGCGCTGAGCAGCGTCCTGAATGCCAAACTGACCACCCCCAACGGCAAAGCGGCGCTGTACTTTTTGCACGGTACCGACGGCGTCATTCACGTCAACAACGATTACGCCGCCCACCTGCGCGACATTGCCCGCTACCGCTGAGGGCAAAACAAAAGGGAGAGGGAGTGAACGTTCTCCTCTCCCTTTTGTTTTGCCGTTAAATGCCCTCAAACGCCGACAGCGCCGCCCCGATCACGCCCGCGTCTGAGGCGAGTTGGGCGCGGCGAATGGTGACGGGCGCAAAAGCTGCGCCGTATTCCTGCGCCGCCCTGTCTACGCCCTCAAAAAAGTAGTCGCCGACCGCCGCCACACCGCCGCCGATCACGAACACCTCAGGGTCGAGCAGCTTTTGAATATCGGCAATCGCCACGCCGATGTGTTTCATGGCCTGCTCAACCACCCGCTTGGCCTGCGGATTACCAGTCTGGGCCAGCGCAAACGCTTCGGCGGTACTGACCTCGCGGTTGAGGGCGTAGCTGGCGTCTCTAGCGATGGCGGTGCCGCTGGCGACGGCTTCGAGCGCTCCGTCGAGGCCCGCGCCGCTGACCGGGCCGCCCGGCAGCACCGTGACGTGGCCGAACTCACCGGCAACGCCGTGAAAGCCGCGCCAGATGCGCCCACCAATGACGATGCCGCTGCCGATGCCGGTTGACACGGTGATGTACACGCTGCTGCTGCTGCCCCGCGCCGCACCCAGCGTGGCCTCGGCCAGCGCCGCCGCTTTGGCGTCATTTTCCAGCACCACCGTCATGCCCAGCCGCTCGCTCAGTCCGGCCACCATCGGCACGTCGCTAAAGCCGTAGATATTGGGAGCGAACTTGACGCCCATCCGGTCAGGTGTCAGCGGCCCCGGCACACCCACGCCGATGTGCAGGGCGTCGGGGTGGGCGACTTGCAGGAGCCGAATCTGGGCGGCGACGGCGTCGAGCACCGCAGGCCAGCCGGTTTCGGGGGTGGGCTGAACGTGGCGGTCAAGCAGGTGTTCGCCGCGCAGCACGCCCACCGCGATTTTGGTGCCGCCCACGTCCACACCGATGCTGACCCGCTCTGGAGAGAGCGGCTGGACTGGAGCGGCTTGGGTTTGAGCAAGTTGAGCTTGGTTTGTCATGTGAACTCCCAGAATTGATCTGGGCCACAGTCTAGACCCATTTCCCCGAGAGCCCGACCCCCGCTGCCGCCTTCCCCGCCCCAGCCGTTAGACTGCCCCGATATGGCCGATCTCTTGGAGGGCTTCAAAACAATTTTTTCAGGACAGTACCCGGCGCTGCTGCTCACGGGGCTTGAACTGACGTTGGCCGTCAGCCTCTCGGCGCTGCTCGTCAGCGTGGTGCTGGGAACATTTCTGGGTTTGGTACGCTTTTTTCGGTTGCCGATTTTGGCTCCGCTGAGCAACGCTTACGTGGACGTGGTGCGCGGCATTCCGCTGATCGTGCTGCTGAGCGTGGTGTATTACGGTCTGCCCACCCTCGGCCTGACCTTGCCGAGTTTTCCGGCGGCGGTGCTGGCACTCGGTCTTTACTCGGCGGCCTACACCTCCGAAATCGTGCGCGGCGGGCTGAGCAGCGTACCAGTAGGCCAGATCGAAGCGGGGCGCAGTTTGGGACTGACCCGCCCCCAAGCCGTGCGGCACGTGGTCTTGCCGCAGGCTTGGCGGGTGGCCCTTCCCGCACTGGGCAACGAGTTCATTTCGCTGATTTTGGGCAGCAGCTTGGCCAGCGCCGTGACGCTGCAAGAACTGTTTTCGCAGGGGCGCTACATCACCAACGCCACCTACCGGCAGTTTGAAGTCTACGCGGTGCTGGCGCTGATGTATTTTGCCCTGACCTTTGTGCTGACCCGCATCGTGCGCTGGCTGGAGCGGCGGTTCTCACGCGGCGAGAGCTTGCCGCAGCGCCGGGTGATTTGAGCGACGCACGGGATCAGATTTGGGCGGATACCATTTCGGTAGAACAGCGGGCTGACGTGGGGCAACATCATGAATTTACGGCGTGCTGGAGATTGCCGCAATTCAGCCGTCTCTACCCCAACTTGACAAAAAACGGCGGCGTCACGCCCACCATGCGGGCCATCAGCCAGGCCTGTCCTTTGTGATGCGCTTCGTGCTGAACGAGAAACTCCATCAAAGCGCCGATGGGCATTTCGCGGCCACCGAAGGCGGAAACATGCCGGTCAAAGTCTCCGTCACTTAGGGCGCTCAGCATGTCCACCACCTGCTCAGTGGAAGCCGCCAGCCGGGTGCGGGCCGACGCCAGATCAGCACTGCCCTCAGCGGCAGGAGCAGGTTTTTCGCCGCTGAGCATGGCGGGTATGCGGGCCGTGGAGGCAGAGAGGTGGTCGGCCAGCCCCACAAAGCTCATTCCCCCTTCCCAAGCTTTGAAGTCCCCCTGTTCGCTGGGCAACTCGGCGTAGAGGTCTTGCAGGGCGGCGCGGTGCATCCGGTAAGCGTTGATGTAGTTCTGGGCGCGAGTCATGAGCGCAGCATACACCCATGCGAAAGTGGCCCCCAGACAGGCAGGCCACTTTGCTTGACGCTGAGAATTTAGAGGGGCCGCTGCCTAAGCGCGTCGCGGATCTCGGCCAGCAACTTTTCTTCGTTGCTGGGCTCGGCCACCGGGGGCTTTTCTTCACGCTTGAAGCGCTCCATCAACCTGTTGAAAGGCACGATGACAAAAAAGTAGATGACGGCGGCGGACAACAGAAAGCTCAGCAGAGCCGTAATGAATGCGCCGTACTGGAAGACACTCTTATTAATGGTGAAGGTGAGGGCCGAAAAATCCGGTACACCGCCGAAGATACCGATAATGGGCAAAATGAGGCCTTTCGTAAAGGCGTCCACCACTTTGCCGAAAGCCGCGCCGATCAGTACACCGACTGCCAGATCAATCAAATTGCCGCGCAACAAAAACTTCTGAAATCCACTGACCATGTGTTAATTTTTCCACTTTCTGGGCCGGAGCACAATCTGGAGCCTCCGGTGTCGTCTAGACATGAAGCCAATTTCTGACGCGCTTCGCAAGATTTGCTACCGTATCGCCAGCAGCGCGTTGACGTTCAGGCCTGACTCGAACCGTCGATCTTGCTGTTTTCTTTGACGGCGTGGGCGCTCATGCCAAACTGCGGGCCGCTGCTGACCACGTCACCCAAAATCACGCGGGCCAGTTCACCCAGCGTGCTGCCGCCGGATTTGACCGGCATTCCCAGGGTGTGGGCCAACTCCGAGAGGCTAGTGTTGTCGATCATCAGTTCGGTGCCGTAGCGCAAAGTGGTGGGCGGCACGATCAGCAAGTCGGCCTCACCAGTCTTGACAGCCGCCCGGAAGCAGCGCCCGGTCAGCAGGCCCGCCACGGTGGTGACTTTGCCGAAGGTCTGGTTCTCGATGGCCCGCACCTCAATCTCCAGGCCTTCGATGGCCCGAAGCGGCTCTACAGCAAGATCGAGCGACTCGGCAAACAGCAGGCCCGTTCCCAAGATGACTTTTTTGGGCGCGAGCAAGCGCTCCGGCAAAGCAGGCATCCCCTCGGTCAAAAAGTCGCGGATCATCCCGACGCCGTTTTCGAGCATCGGAAAGCCCTCGTATTCCTCTTCGGTGGGCAGCGGTTCACCGGCCAGCAGATAAAACTCGTCGCTGGGGAAAATGAAACGGGTGCCGCGCTCGTCCAGCAACTTCTTGCGCCAGATATTGGCCCGCTTGATCACGTCTTTGGCTTCTTCTTTGTTAAAAGTCCGTACGTCGGGCAAATTCTTACGGTGATCCGTCAAGCCAATCGGCACCACTGCTGCTGAGATCACGTTGGGCCGCGAGGTCAGATACTCCAAGGTTTCATCGAAGTTCTCGCCGTCGTTGCGCTGCGGGAGAAGCACGATCTGGGTGTAGAGATCGATGCTCGAAAGGCGCTCGATCATGCCGGTGATCTGGGTGGCCTGCTGGTCTTTGACCTTGAGCTTCCACCACTTCATCATGTCCTGGCGCAGCGCCTGATTGGACGAATGCACTGAGACGTACAGCGGCGAGAGGTTTTCATCCAGAATCCGGTTGATGTCGCCCTCGGTCAGGTTGGTCAAAGTGACGAACGAGCCGTAGAGGAACGATAGGCGGTAATCGTCGTCCATGATGTAGAGGCTCTTGCGAAAGCCGCGCGGCATCTGATGCACGTAGCAAAAATCGCACTTGTTGGCGCATTTCTTGATGCCGTCGAACAGGACTTCTTCAAATTCCAAGCCCGGATCTTCCCATTCCACCTCAAAGAAAAAGGTGTGGGCGGCCTCGCCCATTTTGATGGTGTGGTGGTCTTGCGGCGTGGCAAAAAAAGGCACGGCGGCGGGGCGGCTGATTTCCAGCGCGGCCTTGCCCTGTGACAGCAGATGCCGGTAGGCCAGTACGTCGGTAACGGATTGCCCGTTGACGCGCAGCAGTTGGTCGCCGGGACGCACGCCCGCCCGCTCAGCGGCGCTGCCCGCTTCCACCGACTTGATCGGGGCGGGGAAAACTTCTTCGGACAGTTGGGGAAACAGTGTGGCCGTCAAATCAAACTCCTCAGTTCAAACCCTTCTTGGGCGGGCCACCTCTGCCGCCGCGCCTACCAAAAGGCAACTCTCCATCAAGCGGGCTGACCCTAAACGCGGCAGTTTAACAGAAATACCGGCCCAGTTTAGGAAGGCGGGGCACGGTTGCCGCTTCGGGGAGCCTTCAGCACCTTCTTGCCGCGCCGCGCCCCAAAACCCACTACAGCCCCACGCTCATCAAAAACCCCTGCACCAATCCCCCGGCTCCCACCAACCAGACCATCAACACCGCGCCCAGCAGCAGCGGCTTGGCCCCGGCCTGACGGATGGCTCCGAAGTGGGTGGTCAGGCCCAGCGCGGCCATCGCCATGCTGAGCAGCAGAGTATCGAGGGTGATCAGGTTTTGCAGTAAGCGTACCGGCAGCAGGTGGAGCGAGTTAAACAGCGCCACGCCGATGAAGGCGAAGGCAAACCAGGGAATGCTCAGCTTGACTTTCTCTGCACTGCCTTTTTGTGCGCCGCGCTGATCGGTGCGGCCCGGCCCTGAGCGGCCCCAGAAGTACGACAGCAGCAGCAAAAACGGCGCGAGCAAGATGACCCGCAGCAGCTTGACCGTCACCGCCGCGTCGGCCACCTGCGGGCTGATGGCGCGGCCTGCGGCGACCACCTGCGCGACTTCGTGAACCGTCGAGCCGATGTAGACCCCGAAATGAAGTCCCGAAAACGGCCACCAGTGCCAGGCGTTCATCTGCGGATACAAAAAAATGCCGATGGTGCCGAAAATGACCACTGTGGCGACGGCCACCGCGACCTTCTCGGCCTGCGCCTTGACGACGGGTTCGGTGGCCATCACGGCGGCAGCGCCGCAGATGCTGCTGCCCGCGCCGATCAGAATGGCCGTCTGGGCATCGAGCCTCAGCCAGCGCGTACCCAGCCAGAACGCCAGAAAGAAGGTGCTGCTGAGCATCAGCAGATCGGCAAGCAGCCCGCCCAGACCCACGCCCAGAATCTGCTGAATGGTCAGGCGCAGACCATACAAGATGATGCCCAGCCGCAGCAGCGTGCCCTTGCTGAAGGTGACGCCCGACTGCGCGGTGGGAGCGAGGCGAGCGTAAAAAGTGTTACCCACCAAAATGCCAAGCACAATCGCCAGCGTTAAGCTGCTTAGGCCAAGCGAGCTGAGCCAGCCCTGCGTGTCCAGCCACAGCGCACTGCCCGCCACCGCGCCGGAGAGCAGCAGGCCGGGCAGCAGTTGGACAAACTTGGACTGAACTTGGGAGGGTTGGTTTGGAACGGGAGCAGAAGACATACGTCCATGCTAGATCCGGCAGTGTTATAAATCTAATTCATTCTTTGATCTGCGTTATCCATCATCTGAATGACTCTAAACTGGGCAAGTGGCAATTCAAGCGGACGGTCTGATTTGTTTTGCGGCGGTGGCCCGGCTCGGCAATGTGACGCGGGCCGCCGAGCAACTCAACCGCAGCCAACCGGCCCTCTCGGCTCAGTTGCGCGGCCTGCGGGAAGCGGTGGGCGAGCCGCTGTATGTCAGACGCCGCAGCGGCATCGAACTCACCGCAGCAGGCCGGGCGCTGCTGCCCTACGCGCTGAGCGCCGAGCGCGGTCTGCGTCAGGCACGGGAGTGGGCCGAGAAAGTGCATTCGGGGCAGTGGGGCCAGCTTTCGCTGCTGGCCAGCATGACCGCTGCGGAGTATTTTTTGCCCCAGCACCTCGCGCAGTTTTGCCGGGCGTTTCCGGAGGTGCAGGTCAAGGTCGAGGCCTGCAATTCGCAGCACGTCGAAGATCTGATGCTGTCCGGGCGGGGCGAACTGGGCATCGTCGAGGGCGAACTCTCGCGGCTCGACAGCGCCCTGAGCGCCCGCCCCCTGCTGGAAGACCGGCTGGTGCTGGTGATCTCGCCGCAGCACCCCTGGGCCGCCGGAACTCCCCAGTTGGCCGATCTGAGCCGCTGCCCACTGATTCAGCGCGAGCCGGGATCGGGGACGCGGGCCGTCACCGAACGCGCCTTTCAGCTTCTAGGGCTGGAGCGGCGCAGTGTGCTGGAAGCCAGCGGCACCCAGATTATCAAAGAACTGGTGATGCAGGGGGTGGGCGCGGCGTTTCTCTCGTCGCTGGCCGTTCAGCGCGAGGTCGGGGCGGGCCAACTGCTGATGCTGGAATTTCCCGAACTCTCGCTGCACCGTCCGCTAACGCTGGTGACGCTGGAGGGTCAGCCGCTCAGCTTGCCCGCTCAGCAGTTTATCCGGTTGCTGACCGCAGCGCAGACGACGGCAGAGTCAAGCCGTGAGGCCTAGCTTCGGTTCTGCTGCCGGTAAAAGCCAATCAGGTCGGTATTGACCGCGCTGTGGCCGAGCTGGCGCAGCATCCCCACCACCTGACCCCGGTGATAACTGGCGTGGTTGACGATGTGGCGCAGACTGTCGTCGACTCGGCTCACCATCGGCTCGCCCCCGAGATTGGTGTAGTGCAGAAGCTCCCCCGGCGGCAACGGGGCCACCAAAGCGTGACGCTCCCGCAAATGCGCCAGCCAGCGCGGCAACAACTCAGGCAGCGGCAGCAGTTCGCCGGGCGCTGGAAAGCCGGGCGGCGTCGCCCCTCTGAGCCGCGCCGTCCATATCAGCTCGGAGCCGTAGAGATGCGCCAGCGTGCCGCCGATGCCGCCGTGACTGCTGCCGAGGTCGCGGCCAAATTCTTCGGCGCTGAGCGGCGTCAGCGTCTGCACAGTGCGCTCGGTTGCCCAGGCGTGGTAATCGAGCAGGGTCAGGAGTTCGTCCACACAGTCCATTTTGCGCTCTCTCACCAGCCGAAACCCACAAGCCGCCCGCAGTTACAAACGCCTGCACCTGTATCCTGTATCTTATTTTGCTTCGCGTTCAGACTTGCCTCAAGGTGAGATCAACGAACGCCCGAAAACGCGCACCCCAAAGATGTGTAAGGGTCAGGCGCACCATATCGGCGCACTTCCGGCATGACTCCGCTGGAACTGCGACACCGCAAAGGAGAGTCAGTTATGCATAAAGTCGCTATTGTAGGCCGCCCCAACGTGGGCAAGTCGAGTCTTTTCAACCGTCTGGTGGGCCGCCGCGAGGCCGTCGTGGCCGACTTCCCCGGCGTGACCCGTGACGCCAAAGAAGGCCTGATGATGTACCAGAACCACCGGATCATTTTGATCGATACCGGCGGACTGTGGAGTGGCGACGAGTGGGAACAGGCCATTCGTGAAAAAGCCGAGTGGGCCATGGAAGGCGCTCAGAGCGTGATTTTCGTGACCGACCCACGCGAGGGGCTGTCGGCTGCCGACTACGAGGTGGCCGATTGGCTGCGCAAGCTCGGCAAGCCGGTGATCGTGGCCGCCAACAAAATCGATTCGCCCAAGCACGAAACCTACCTCGCCGATCTGTGGGGCTTGGGCTTCGGCGATCCGGTGGCGCTCAGTGCCGAGCACGCACGCGGCCTAGACGACCTGCTCGACCGCGTGATGGAGCACATGCCCGAAGATACCGAAGACGTGCCGGACATCGCGCCGATTCGCATTTCGTTTATCGGGCGGCCCAACGTGGGCAAGTCCAGCTTGCTCAATGCCCTGACCGGCACCGAGCGCGTCATCGTGGCCGATCAGCCCGGCACCACCCGCGACAGCGTGGACGTGGAATGGGATTACTCGGGTCAGCGCTTCGTGCTGGTCGACACGGCGGGTATTCGCAAGCGGCCCGACACCAGCATCGAGGAATACGCCATTGAGCGCTCCAAGACCGCCATCGAGCGCAGCGACGTGATCTGGTTGGTGGTCAACGCCAGCGAGATCGGCGATCACGAACTCAAGCTCGCCAACCTCTCGTATGAGAGCGGCAAGCCCGTCATTGTGGTGGTCAACAAGTGGGATCTGGTGCCCGACGAAGAACTCAAACGCACCGAGCGCGAACTCAACGAAAAGCTCCACCACATCGCCTACGCGCCCCGCGTCTATACCTCGGCCATCAACGATTACGGCATCCACGACATGCTGGCCGAAGCCATGAAACTCTATGAAAAGTGGCAAAGCCGCGTGCCGACCAGCGAACTCAACAGGTGGCTGGGTATCTGGACGATGAAACAGCGGATGCCCAACTTCCACGGCAAGTCGCTGCGGATGTACTTTATGACGCAGGTGGAAACCGCGCCGCCAACTTTTGCGGTCTTTTGCAACCGCGCCGATTTCGTGACGCGGGCTTACGAGGGCTTTTTGATGAACCGTATCCGCGAGGATCTGGGGATGGCGGGCGTGCCGGTGCGCCTGAAATGGAAAGAGAAAGGGCCATACAAGAAAGGCAAGAAGGGCGGAGACGACGAAGAGTAATCTGCCGCAGCGGGCCGCAAGTTTCATGCTGACCTGAACTCTGCCTTCCATTCTTCGTGCATGACTTCATCTTCATTTCGCAAGTCGGCTTTGCTGACCGCGACCCTCGTTTTGGCTGTCGGCCCGCTCAGCACTGGCCACGCCCTTCTCGACAAAACCCGCTTCGTGGCCCACCTCGGCGCGGCCTATTTTGCCTTTCACCACTGGGTTTGGGCACCCTACCGCAGTGGGCAGTTCGCGGCGGGCGCGGCGGGGCGCACCGTCAAACTGGTCAAGGGGGGCGCGGCCCTGTTGTTTGCCGCTCACGAACTCAATGTCGCTGAGAAGGTCGCCCACAACAGCAACTCTCCTCTCCTCAAAAAGATGGACGGCGAGCTGACCAAGCTTCAGGCTTCATTCAGCAACATCGGCAGCGACCTCAAACAGGGCAAGTTCAACGAAGCGGACTTGCAAAGCCTCAATGACCAGACCCAGCAAGTCAGCAGCGCCTCGGCAGCGAACGGACAGACCATTAGAGACATTGCCGCGCCGATTCCGGGGTTGTAAACCGCTTCACCGCTTTAACCGAATAGACGCTCAGAACAAGCCATGCTGCCCTCAGCATTGGCTTTTTTGATTGTGGCTGGGTCGGCGTCCAGTTTCTGGCTCCCACACACCACAAACAGGGTCGTTCGGGGCCAGCCGAGTGACGGCGCACCTTCGCCCACCGAACTTGCGCCGCTTACAACTAGCCTGTCCAATTCTCAGCGGCAACCCTGCCTCCGAGTGAGCGTTAGGAGGTTTAAAGACCCTGATACTTTTCAGCTGAGTTTGCCTCGAGCTGTTCCGCACTCTCCAGAGAAGTGAGCGCCGCCCAAACCTTAAAGCCGACTCGCAGGCGCGGGCCCGCCCTCGGCCTGGTCTTTGCCTCTGCCCAAATACCGCGCCAAAAAAGCGTCCATGCCGATGATGCTCAGGCGAGCGCTGTTCGCTTCTTCTTGCGTGCCGTAGGCGCGGCGCAGCCAGTTGGCCCAGCGGGTCAGGCGCTGGGCCTCCGCAGACGGCAAGTCGTAGGTTTCGAAGCCGAACATGGCGGCCAGCGAGGTCAATGTGCCAAGCGTGTAAATGCCCTGCGCGTCTTTCCAATCGGGGCGGCGCGTAATTTCGTCAGCCAGCCAGGGCAAATCCCACGCCGTCGCCCGCCGCATCCCACGTTTGACGCCGAAATCCACCATATGATCGCTGCGGACGTGCAAGTCCAGCACTTTTGCGCCCTTTTCGATGACCTGACCCGTTCTCAAGGTAATGGGCCCGAACGGGAGGCGTGTCACCCCCACCCGAAAAGCGTTGTCGGCCCGCTGAGTCACCGGCTCGATGTGGCTGAGACGGTCAAAAATCAAATCGGTGATGCCAGAGATGCGGCGAAGCAACCCGGCGCGGCCCAGCGGCGCGAGGCCCGGTAAAGTGGACAAGGGGTGAAAGGTGTAGCCACGCGCCTGCAACTCGCTGAGCAACGCCGGCAACGCCACCACCGTCTTGGCCGCGCCGGGGCCAGCGTCGTGCATCACAGTGACCGCGCCGGGACGTGAGCGCGACAACACCCGCCCGCGCACCGCCTGCGCCGAAAAGTCAGGGTGCCAATCGCGGGACTCCACGCTCCAATGTGCGCCGGTGAGCCCAGCCCAGCGCTGACCCAGCACCGTGGCGAGGGTATAAGCGCCGTGCGGTGGGCGGTGGTAACGCACCGGATGGCCCAGCACCTTTGAGAGCCGCGCCGCGCCGCGCCGGGGTTCCAGAAGCGCTCCCCAAGGACTCCGCAGCCAAGTGTGGCGGTGCTTGACGGCGTGCAGTTCGACTTGGTGACCTGCCGAGAGCATTCGGGCGATCAAATCGGGGTGGGCTTCGGCCTTGTCCACCACCACAAAAAAAGTAGCGCGTGCGCCGACTGCCGCCAGCGCGTTCAGCACAGCGGGGGTGGTACTAGGGTCGGGGCCGTCGTCGAAAGTCAGGGCGAGGTCGTAATGGCTGCGGCGTCCCTCCCTGACCAACCCGAGGCCCACAACCTGCACCAGCAGATAAGGCAGGCCGTAATAAGCCGCCAAACCCGCCGCGCCGCCGAGAATAGCCCGCGTGCGGCGCTTCACCGTTTCTGGCGCTCCGCGAACGCCGTAAGAATGGCCTGCGCTGCGCGGTCGGCGGCGTCGGGCACGCTGAGGCGCAAAGCTCCGGCACTCAGGCGGGCGTGTTCGGTACTCTCCAAAGCGCGTATCACGGCGGGGCGCACTTCGGCCAAGCTCTTGCACCACATCGCCGCGTCTCCGCGCACCAAGTAATCGGCGTTGTACTCTTCTTGTCCGGGAATCGGATCGTAAATAATCATCGGCACGCCCAGTGTGGTCGCCTCGGCCACCGTCAGCCCTCCAGCTTTGCCCACCACCAAGTCGGAAGCGGCCAGCAGTTCGGCAAAGGCGTTGGTAAAGCCCAGCCGGTAGACGCTGGCTTGGCCACGCTGCTCCACAGCCACCTCACCGCTTGCGCCGTTGCCGCCCAGCACCAGCACCTGCACGGGCCGACCCAGCAAGCCAAGCTGAGAGATGACTTTTTCTAAGCTGCGGTAAGTGGCCTGCCCACCGCCCGACATCAGCAGTAGCGGCACGTCCGGCTTGAGGCCGTGCTTGAGGCGCAGGGCGGTCTGGTCTGCGCCGATCAGTTCGCGGTAACGCGGGTGAATCGGAATACCCGTGACCACCACCCGCTCTTCAGGAATGCCGCGCTCGACCATCTGACGCCCAGTTTCAGCGGTCGGCACCAGCAGCAAATCGGCCTCGGGCCGCACCCAGTGCTGATGCACCCGGTAATCCGTGACCACCAGCACATTCAGGAAGTCAAAGCCCTCGCGCTCACGCAGGTGCCCCGCCACCGCCGCCGGAGTCGGGTAGGAGCTGACGACCACCTCTGGCTGGTAACTTTGCAACTCGCGCCGGAGCCCCTCTCGGCCCATCCATTTGTAGGTGTCGCGGATGGTTTTCGGCTCCGTTTCTCGGTCGGTGAAGCGGTAATACCAGCGGTAGCTCTCGGGGCTGTGGCGCAGCCAAGCCAGGTAAGTGCCCAGCACGATCTGGCGCTCATAACCACGCAGGTGACGCAAAAAGTCGGTTTGGCGGGCTTCGGTGCTGGGCAGCAGGGTACGCAGCGCCTCGCCCACCGCCGCGTTGGCTTGGTGGTGGCCGCTGCCAAACGAGGCCGAGAGAATCAGCGCCCGCATCGCCGTCAGGCCCGTCTCAGGAGCCACAGGCCCGTGAAAAAGAAGATTATATTGGCCAGCCACGCGCCCACTTCGCTCAGCGCCGCGCTCTGGCCCGCAACGGTCAGGCCCACGAAAAACAGCAGGTAATACACCACCGAAATCAGCAGGGCGCTGCCGAGCGCCACGCCCAAACTGCGCCCGAAGCGCAGGGCAAACGGCAAAGCCACCAGCGCCAGCACCAAGTTGCCGAACGGCAGCGACAATTTGCGGTTGAGGGTCAGGCGGGCAGCGTCGCGCTCGGTCTGCGGCACATTCGGGGCGGTGAGCTGGGTGATGAGCTGCGGCCAGCCTGCCGAGTCCGCGCCAATGGCGTCGGCGTATTTGGCCAGCGTCTCGGCCCGTGACAGGCCAGTGTCAATAATCAGCGGCGCGTTGGGATCGCTCGGGGCCGTCACGCCCAGCGGAAAGATAGTCTGCACCGCTTCCCGAAAAGCGGCTGGATCGGTGTCAGGAATCTGGCCCAGCGCCTGCACGCCCGCATAGTTGGCGGTGTAGAGCTGGTACTTGTTGAGCTTGATTTCATTGCCGGTGAATGTCCCGCTTTCGGCAAAAATGAGGGTGGCCTGCTGGGGCTTGCTGGCGTCTGCGCCCCACTGCTCAATCCGCACACCGTTCATGAGCTGGGTTTTGGTGTCGTAACTGGTCAGACTCAGCAGTAATCCCTTGCCCAAGTCCACCGTTTTGCCGCTGAGGGTGCTGAGGCCCGCGCTGGTCAGCACATCCCAGTAAAGGCTGCGGGTGGCGACATTAGCCGCCGGAGCCGCCCACAGCGAAAGCCACACCGATAAAGCCGTGACCAGCAGCGCCAAAATAGCCGCGGGACGCGCCAGGCGGCCCAGCGAAATGCCGCCGGACTGCACCGCCACCAGTTCGCGCTCGGTGGCCATCCGGCCAAAGGCCACCACCACCATCAGCACGACGGCCATCGGAAAAATTTTGACCAGGGTGTCGGGGACTTGATACGCGATCCAGCGCACGATCAGCGCGATCGGCGCACCGACGATAAACTGCGAGCTGATAAAAAAGTAACCGAAGCTCAGCACGGCGGTAAACATCAACGTTCCGGCGATGAGCGGCGGCAAGAGTTCGCGGGTGACGTAACGGGTCAGGCGCATTGCTTAGCTCGGTTCTCCGGTACTGGCCTCAGGAGCGCTGGCCGCTTGAATTGCGGGAGCAGCTTTGGGCGCGGGCGGCAGAGCAAACAAAATGCTCGCCTCGGCCACCACCACTCCGTCCACTTCGGCGCGGCAGGTGGTTTTGCCCAGCCCCCGGCGAAAAAACTCCAGCTTGGCATACAGGTGAAGCTGATCGCCCGGCACCACTTTGCGCTTAAAGCGTGCGCCGTCAATGCCTGCGAGGTAGCCGATCGCGCCCGCTTCGAGTGGCAGACAAAACATGCTGGCCTGTGCCAAGGCTTCGAGAATCAAGACGCCGGGCATCACCGGCTCACCTGGAAAGTGGCCAACGAAAAACGGCTCGCCAATGCTGACATTTTTCAGGGCGTGGGCCTCGCCGCCGCCGCGTGAGAGAACGCGGTCAACCAACACGAAGGGAAAGCGGTGCGGCAGGGTGGCCAGAACCTCTTGAATACCCAAAGCCGATGAAGGCTCTGGGGGGGCAGCTTGGGCGTCAGTCATGCTCGTCTTTTCTCCTCGTGGTGGCGTGGGCGAGCCGGCAGCTGAGCGTTCACTGTCCTCACTCGTCTCCGCTTGCCTTGTCCGCCGCTTAGCCCGTTTCAACACCGACTCCACCTTAAAGAGTCGGATGATGAAAAGGGTAAAACGCTGCGTTGGGCTGACCGCGCCGCTTTAGTCCAGCCAGCTTCAGCTCAGACCAGCTCAAATCCAGCTTGAGTATGCTAACACGCCTCCCCCAAAAAAACGCCTAAAATCGGGCAGCGCCGCGCCGGAGCAGGGCGCTGCTGCCTAGAAAAACAGGTTTACAAAGCGCAGCTTGGCAAAGGACACGGCTCCGCGCCGCGCTGAGGTATCCTAAGCAGCGAAATTTGGGGAGTAGTTACTGGTTGCTCGGCAAAAGCGGGCAGCCCAGAGGAGAGCACATGAACATCAGCGATAACAAAGTCGTCGAGATCGAATACACGCTGACTATCGATGGTGAAGTGGTAGACCGAAGTGAAAGCGGGGAGCCGCTGACCTACTTGCAGGGCCACGGCAACATCGTATCTGGCCTAGAGAAAGCGTTGAAAGGTAAATCGGCAGGCGATCATGTCAAAGTTACAGTACAGCCTGAAGACGGTTACGGCGAGCACGACGACGAGGCCATTCAGATTATTGCCCGTGAGGATTTTGACGACGACATAGAAGTAGGGGCCACCTATTTCGCGCAAGCTGAAGACGGCAGCGTGACCCCCTTCACCGTGATGGGTTTAGACGGCGACGACGTGACGGTCGACTTTAACCCGCCGCTCGCCGGTGAAGTGCTTAATTTCGATGTATTCATCAAAAGTGTGCGCGACGCGACAGAAGACGAACTGGCGCACGGCCATGTCCATAATGACGACGATCTCAGCAAGCAAAATCCAAACACGCAGTTCACAGGAGAAAGCATGAACATCAGTAACGATAAAGTGGTAGAAATCGAATACACCTTGACCGTCAACGGTGAGGTCGTCGACAAGAGCGAGAGTGGGGAGCCGCTGACCTACTTGCAAGGCCACGGCAATATCATTCCCGGCTTGGAAAAAGCGTTGGACGGCAAATCGGCGGGCGATCACATGATGGTCACGGTGCAGCCCGAAGACGGCTACGGTGAGCGCGACGAAGAAGCTATTCAGGTCATCGCCCGCGAAGACTTCGAAGACGACATCGAAGTGGGAGCCACCTACTTTGCTCAGGCCGAAGACGGCAGCGTGACGCCCTTTACCGTGATGGGCTTAGACGGCGACGACGTGACGGTCGACTTTAACCAGCCGCTGGCAGGAGAAGTGCTGAATTTTGACGTGACCATCAAGAGTGTGCGGGACGCCACCGCCGACGAGTTGGCGCACGGCCATGTCCATGATGACGACGACGATCAAGACGACGAGTTCTAGTCTTTAAGGCTGAACAGCTCAAGTCAAGAGACAGGGGCCGCTTTCCGGAAATGGAGAGCGGCTTTTTGAATAGTGTCGGCTTTTCAGCGGCTGCGCAGCCCCAGCAGCAGCCCGACCACGAACGCGCCGCCGAACGGCAGATCGTGGGTCAGCACGCCGGATACCCAGTTCCAAACGCTTTTGCCACTGTCTTGCAGCCAGGGGCCGCTGAGCGCTTCAAAGCGCAGCCAGTTGACGCTGATGAGATCAAAATACGAGAGCAGTTGAATCGCCACGAACAGCAGGCCAACGATCAGCAGGGCCACGCGGCCCACCACCCGCACGGCGTAGCCCGCCGCGAAGCCCAGCACCGCGCCCAGCGACAGCGGCGGCAACAGCGGCAAGATTGCCTGCGAAAGGCTGTGGGCCAGCGACGAATCGGCGGGGGAAGCGGCGGGAGCTGAAGACACCGCGCCATGTTAACGGCAAAGTCTGAGTACCGAGCTTGGCTGCTGCTCATTTGGCCCCCGCTCATTTGACCGCTGTTTTTTGGCCCCTGCTCTTCACCTCTCTTAGCCAACCCACCTCAACCAAAAGATAGACGCCCAAAAGTGACGCTTGGCTGTATCTTAGGCATGATGAGTTTGCCTGAAGATGTGATTGACTCCGCCTTGTTCGCTCAACTTGAGAGCGGCGACGAAGCGGCGTGGCAGGCTTTTATCTCGCTCTACGAACGGCGAATGTACGCTTATTTGTACCGCCTGGAAGGCCATGCCGAAGACGCTTTAGACCTGACCCAAGAAGTTTTTTACCGGGCTTGGCGCTCGATTCGCACCTTCAGGGTCGGAGAGCGGGCGCTGCCGTGGCTGTACCAAATTGCCCGCAACACCCAAATCGAAAAGCACCGCCGCAAGCAGCTCGGCCGCTTTTCGCTCGAAGAAGCCCAAGACGAGGTGGGCTTTGAGGTGGTCAGCACCTCGCGCAGTCCGGTGCAGGAAGCCGAGAGCGCCCAGACCCAAGACCGCGTGCAGCGTGCTTTGATGCAGCTCGCCCCCGAATACCGCGAGGCGGTGGTGCTCCGATTTGTCGAAGACCTGCCTTACGACGACATCGCCCGCATTCAGGGCGTGGCCCTCGGCACCGCCAAAAGCCGGGTGTACCGCGCCAAAGAGCAGCTCTCGTCGCTGCTGGCGAGTGTCAGCGATATTCACTGAGTGTGGGAAGCGGGTTGCAGTCCGTGAGAGCGGGAACGGCGCTGAGCTTTTTCATATTTGCCTGAACCCTTTAACATTAAACTTACTGCCGGGAACTCGGCGGGGCCAAGGCGCGTAGAGCAGGTATGGGGCCAACCTTGGCCTTTGTGTGGCAGTGAGGAAACGGGGGCGAAAGGGCGGTGAGAGCATGACTCAGAACAGTTGGCGCGATTTGTGGCACCGCGCTCAGGACGGCGAAACGCTCAGCGCCCATGAGCAAGCCGAGCTTGAAGCGGCGCTGCAAGACCCCGAGCAGCAGCGCGAAACTCAGCGCTGGGCGGCGGCTGGTCATTTGCTGAGCCGCGCCGAAACCCCGCCGATGCCGCGTTCACTCAGCGCCAAAATAAGGCAAGACATTCAAGCTCAGCAAGTCCTCAGCGCCGCCGCTCCTCCTGCTTTGCCGCATTCGCTGGCCGCTGAAATTCTCAGAGACATCACCATCAGCCGCTGGTTTGACAGCGTGCAGCAGCAAGCGGCCTTGCCGCGTTCGGTGGCCTTCAGCATCGCCGCGCGGATTACTGGAGACGGGCAACCGAAAGAAGCGGACGAAACCGACCCGCTCGCCCAACTCCTGCGGCAGTGGCCCAAGCCGGAGCTGCCGCGCTCGCTGGCCTTTTCGCTAGCGGCGAGGGTGGCAGCGGAGGCGGCTCAGGCTGACGCACCAGCAAATGCCCCGACTCCTCAGACGCCCGTCCATGAAACGCTGCCGCCGCTGGGCCGCACCCGGCTCAATCCACCCGGCGGGCCTTCGGGCTTGGGCGGACTGGGCGTGGTGCTGGCGTTCGGCGGCCTCACCGTACTGCGCGGCCATGAAGCGGCCAGCAGCGCCTTAGGTCTCCTCGGCAGCGCCGCGCCGTTCGCGCTGCCGCTGCCCGCCCTTCTCGGCGTGGCGGTGTTGGCGCTGCTGAGTTGGCTGATCGTGGCGCGGCCCACCCCAGCGGTGCAGCGGCTGGGCACGCTCGCCTTTGCCATGACCGGCGTGCTGACTTTACCCGCGCTGTGGGACGCCATCCAGAACACGCCGCTGCAAGGGCATTTGGCAGCGCTGAGCGCGACGCATCCCAAGCCGCACCTGCTGCTGGAACGCTGGCTGGGTGCGGGGCTGCTGCTGGCCGTGACTGCCCTACTGCTGCGCGGCGGCTGGGGCGCGTCTCTGGCCCGCACCCAGCGCCGCGCTCCCATTCGCACGCTGGCAGCAGGCACGCTGGCCGGACTGGGCCTCAGTGGACTGGGCCTGCTGCTACTCTCGTTCGGCTGGACGGACGCGGGACTGGTGCTGGCCCTGCTGAGTGGACTGGCGGCACTCACCGGCCTGAGCGTCAGCGTCTACGCGGCGGGGCGCAGCGTCGCCAGAAAACTGCACCTCGCGTTGCCTGACATCTCCGGCCCGCTGGCAGGCTTACTGGCCTTCAGCGCCACGCTGAGCATTCCAGCGCTGGCGGCAAGCTTAGCCATTATCGGCAGCGCTTGGGGACTAGGCACCTTGCTGCTGGGACGCGGAACGGCGCGGCTCTGAGACGGCACAGAACATGGCGCTTGGCTTGCCGCCGAGCGGTCTGTCATATTTGCCCTGCCCACCCAGCGCTGTCCTAAACCGGCAGTGGATAAGGCAGCGTCCCTTCATAAATGGCGCGGCCCACGATTGCGCCCTGAACTTTGAGGGCTTCGAGCAAGGCCACGTCTTGAAGGTCGCGCACGCCGCCGCCCACAATCAAGGTATTTATCCACAACTTGCGGATTTCGGCCATCAGAGCGGCGTCGAGGCCGCGCAAAGTCCCGTCGCGGCTGACATCGGTAAAGATCAGAATCTCTAAGCCGCGTCCGGCGAGGTCGGCGGTAATTTCGGCCACCTGCACGCCGCTGCCCTGTGCCCAGCCGTGGGTGGCGACTTCTAAGCGCCCACCTTCAGCGCGGGCGTCCACGCTGACCACCACCCGCTCGGGGCCGTGCGCGGCGAGCAGTTCGCTCACCAGCTCGGGGTGGGCAACCGCCGCCGTGCCGATCACCACCCGCGCCACGCCGAGTTGCAGCAGCGCCTCGGCGCTTTTGTGGTCACGGATGCCGCCGCCGACTTCGACCGGCACGCCCACTGCGCCCACGATCTCGGCGATGATGGCTTTATTTTCGCCGCGTCCGGTGGCGGCGTCCAAGTCAACGAGGTGAAGCATCCCCGCGCCCCGCGCCACCCAGTGCTCAGCGGCCTTCAGCGGCGAATCGAAATACACCGTTTCGCGCTCGGGGTCGCCTTCGTATAAGCGCACGGCGCGGCCCTGTTGGATGTCCACGCACGGCAAAATCAGCGGCGCGAAGGAAGGAGCTGGAGAAGAGCTGGTCATGCGGCAAGTCTACCTGAAGCGCTCAGCAGCGGTTATAGGGCCGCCGATCACGCTACACTCAGCACTAACGTGCGGATTGGCTTTGTCACCACCACTTATCTTCCCTCGCGCAATGGGGTCGCGACCAGCACCGCTTTGTTCGCGCAGGGTTTGCGCTCACTCGGCCACGAGGTCAGCATCTACGCGCCCAACCACCCCACCCGCCCACCGGCTGAGGACGGCGTGTACCGCCTGCCCAGCACCATGATGGGCACGCCCGCCGATTATCCGGTGCTGCTGTGGCCCAATCCGCCAGCGGTAGCGGGTTTGCCGCTGCGGGGCACCGACATTTTCCATACCATGCACCCATTTTTGCCGGGAATTTTGGCCCGCTTCTGGGCGCGTCGCTTTCAGACGCCGGTGGTATTTACCGCCCACACCCAGTACGAGCAGTACCTGCACTACGCGCCGCTGGTGCCGCGCCGGGTCAGCCGCAGCCTCACGCGGGCGCATGTGGCGGCCTTTGCCCGCAGCGTGGATCAGGTGCTGGTGCCGGGGCGGGCGATGGCCGAGATGCTCGGCGATTACGGCTACGGCGGCTCGGTGGCCCTGATGCCCAATCCAGTCAACTTGGAGGCGTTTCAGGCGGCAGACACGCCAGAGATTCGCCGGGCCGTTCGGGAGCGCTACGGCGTGCCGGATGAGGCCCCGCTGGTGATTTCGCTGGGCCGCTTGGCCGCCGAAAAAAATCTGGACGTGATGCTGCGGGCCTTTGACGAAGCCCGCCAGCGCCGCCCCGACCTCCGGCTGCTGGTGGTGGGCGACGGGCCGGTCAAGTCCGCGCTGGAAGCCCGCAGGCCGCAGGGAGCAGTCTTTACCGGAGCGCTGCCTTACGCGGAAGTGCCGCAGCTCTTGGCCGCCGCCGACGTGTTCATCACCGCCAGCACCAGTGAAGTCTTGCCGATGTCGATGATCGAGGCGCTGGCGGCAGGCACGCCGTTGGTGGCCGCCCGAAGTCCGGCTGCCGAAGACCTGATTCACACCAGTGCGCTGCTCGGTGAAAACGGTCTGATCAGAGAGGCCCACGCGGGAGCGCTCGCCGAGGGCCTCCTGAGCGCCCTTGACCCCGCGAGCTTGCCGCGCCGCCGCGCCGCTGCCCGCGCCAGTGCGCAGCAATACGACCTAAGGGTGCGGGCCAAGGCTTTGCTGGACGTGTACGAAAGCTTGCTCTCCAAACGGTAGGGAATACGGGGACAAATGACCACCTGAAAAGAAATGAGTGGGGCAGCATTCGCTCAACAGTCCGAGCAGCAGATACGTTCAGGCGGAAATTCCCTTAATTTTGTTCATCAGCCTCGCTCTGAATGTATGCCATTTCTCATTGCTTGTTAGCAAGTGAACCTAAAACTTGCAAAAATGAATTGACAGAGTTGTGTCAAGCTGCATAAACTTCACGAGCAACACACCCTTCCCCAAAATTGTTCATCTTTTTTCCTTCTCCCCGCCTCATGTAGGCGGTCAATCCCATTTTGGAGACTGAATGCGTTATCTGCACTCGACCGCTCTGCTCCTGACAGGCACGCTCCTGCTAGGTGCTTGCAGTTCACCAACGACGGCTCCAGTTACTCAGCCGCCCATCACCGACACCACCAACCCCAGCGTTTCTGGAGTCAGTATCATTGGAGCCAGTAGCCTGGTGCTCAATCCTGGACAGACCCAGCAGATTACCGCACAAATCGCCGTCAAAAACGGAGCCAGCACTGCAATTGGATGGACCAGCAGCAATCCGGCAGTAGCCAGCGTAGATGCAAATGGCAAGATCACTGCTGTCGGCATTGGCAGCGCCATGATCACCGCAACTTCAAAAGCAGACGCTACCAAAACGTCGACCTTGACCCTGACCGTACAAGCCGCCGCCGTTACCGCGCAAGTACAAAGTGTCAGCATCGTCAGCGACGATCCCACTCAGGGCAACAGTACCGTAGACCGTTTGACCGTTACGACCGGCACAACGCTGCGGCTACGCGCCGTTGTCAATACGACGGGTGGCGCAGTCCAGACCGTGACATGGAAGGTGAGTGACACCAGCTTCGCCAGCATTCAAGTTACTGGCAATAGCGTTCTAGTCACTTTTCTCAGATCTGGCAGCGTTGACTTGACAGCTATATCCACGGCTGATCCTAATATTTCTGGAACAGCCAGTTTCTATACCAAATTTGGCTTAACCGGCAGTGCTCAGCTCTCTGGCAATGTGGTACAGGCCAATCGTAGCGCCCCAGTGGCCGGTTCCACTGTCAAACTTTTTCAATCTGGACTCAGATTTTATTCGTTCGTCCAGACTGTGACTGATGATCAGGGCCATTTCAGCTTCAATGGTTTACCCGCCGGAAAATACGATCTGCAATTTGCTAAATCGAATTACGGCGGTTCAGAGATTATTGGCTTGAATGTTCAGGACAGCGGCAAAATGAACTTGAAGATCGGTCAATTCGTGGCCAATGATCCTTATGCACCCACCAACGTTCCCAAGCTTCAAATTTCCAAAGATGACAAAGGGACAATACTCAACGACGGCAGTAGTTTTGTTGACAATGCACAGGTAAAAGTCACCACAACGCCCGAATCACAGCACCAGAAGCCTATGCGTTACTATATTCTGACCGTTGGTACGTTTGATGCACAGGGTAACTGGATAGACAGTCGTGATGCCAATGGTGTAGCTTCCCAAGATCCTGGTTACATTATTCCTGGCTCAGTAGCGACCAGTGAAGGTACTGGCGTGATTAAAGTCCCGTTTTCAGGCTTGAAAGGCGATCTCTATTTGCAAGTTGTGGGCCTAGATTTCAACTATAATCGTGTTTCCTATCTTATTCCTATTAAAGCGGCATATAGTGCTGCTTCACCAAGTGTGACGGCACCCACTGACGTAAGTGCCGTGGCTTATACCCTCGCTGAACCGATCAACTACTTGTTGAGCGTGCCCGGCAATCCTATCTCGGCACAGTCAGTAGCCATTGGCACCAACAGCTGGGTCACACTCACCTGGAATAATCAGCCTGCGGAGGGCTTTAAAGTGTACCGTGCGTCCTCTGTCAATGGCCCATACAATCTGGTAGCGGTTAAAGCCAGCGAGAGCGATCCTCAGAAAAAGACAGTTTCAGTGAGTGATCTGACTCCCAACCTGGGTCAGGATCAAGATTACTACTACAAGGTTGAAGCCCAGGGTGTCCAGCCGGTGGCCAGTGCGCCGGTTTATACCCACGTGCTGCCGGCCTTCAGGCCCACCTTGCTCTCGCCCGCTGAGGATGCTCAGAATGTCGGCTTGACCCCCGATTACACCCTGCACAACTCAGCCTTTGAAATTGGAGCGACCGGCAGCGTATTTGATGTGCGGGTAGCTGACAGTCAACTCGGCAGCAGTTACGCTTGGCTGGCTAAGCGCTTGCAAGTTCTCAAAGGCACCAACCCCGCCAAGACAGGACTGGAAACCCAAGTACTGAGCAATCTGCAAGGTAAAGGTTACTATTACGTTTACAGAGACAGCAACGCACCGGATAAAAATGCTGTCGGCTACAACAATGCTTCTAACACCTTGACCTTACCCCATCAATATGATCTCTCTCTTCTGGGCAGTGATGTCGTTCCGCTGCAACCCAATCGGCGTTACAGCTGGCTGATCAACAAAGCTTATGCATTCAAACGCCAAAACGACTTGCCGACTAATCCCATCGTGGCCTACTCGATTTACAGCGATCCCGATGGCTTATCGACGCCAATCGTACCCGGCGGCACCCGTCAAGAATTTACTCAGTCCTTTGACTTCACCACCAAGCCTTAAAGGAAATACTGATGAAAACACGCTCTACTTTGTTCCTCGGCTTGGCGCTGAGTCTCGCCGCTTGCAGCCAACCCGCCATCCAGTCTGCCACCATGCCGCAGCCCAGCGCACAAGCTCCCAAGGCAGCAATTGCCATGACTCAAACGCAAACTGGCACCACTGCCAAGGGCGTGATCTACTACACCCACCAGCTGGTCGTGAAGTACAAGGGCAACAGTGCCCAGGATGCCGCTCAGGCCGTGAATGGGCGGATCATCAGCACCATTCCTCAACTCCGCACCGCCCTGATTGAGCTGCCTACCAAGGCCGGTAAGCAAGACAGCCTCCTGCTGGCTCAGCAACTCGTCAGACAGCACCTAGTCAGCACCGCCCAGCCGCTGATTCAAATGCCCAGCCAGAATGATCCCGTTGAGCAGGGCCGCCACGCTATGCTGGCTGGCCAGGGCTTTAACGCCAACCAGATCTTTGACGAGTTGCCGCAGTACACCCTAGACGAAAATCATATGCATGCAAAAGCGGCCTGGGACGCTGGTATTACCGGCAAAGGTGTCTTGATCGGCACCATCGATGACCCGGTGGACGTGACCCATCCGGATCTGAAGGCCAACTGGGCCGGTAAAGCCTACGATCCCCATACCGACACGGTCTACACCGACGCCCAAAGCTGGATCAACGCCATTGACGGCTTTGATGGCAAAGTGGACGGCAAAGTAGACACCGCCCTCGAACACGGCACCGCTGTGACCAGTGACATGGTGGCCACTCGCAATGGCAAGGGCATTGTTGGCGTCGCACCGGAAGCCAAATTTATTAGCGCCGCTATTTTCGAGCCACAGGCACTCAGCGACTTCGAATTCGCTAAAGCCATTACTTGGTCGGTGGATCAGGGCGCTAACGTCCTCAACAACTCTTGGGGCGGTACTGGGTACAGCAGTGTCATTAAAGAAGCAATGGATTATGCGCTGTCCCATAATGTCACAGTAGTCGTTTCGGCAGGGAATTCAGGACGAGATGAATGGCAGCAACCGGCTCAATACCCCGGTATCATCGTTTCAGCGGCAGGTGACGGCAGCAACCAGAAAGTTAACTTCTCTACCTATGGACAACACATCAGCAGTCTGGCTCCTGGCCTCGACATCCTGCTGGCTGCGCCGCTATGGATCAACTCGGACGGCAGCCGTAAAACTGGCGTGACCCCACAGACGGGCAGCGGTTATCAACTCATCAGCGGCACCTCGTTTTCTTCACCTGAGACGGCGGCCACCGCCGCGCTGATTTTGGGGCGTTATCCCAAAGCTACGCCGTATCAAGTCAAACGATTGATGGAAGAAACCGCAGATGGCTCGGTCGGCAGCAATCCATCTGGCTTTGACCGTGAAACTGGCTGGGGCCTGATCCGTTTGGACAAACTGGCAATCCGTCTAACCAGTAGTCAGGCACTGCCCCCCGCTGGAGCCAATGTCAACGTTCAGGTGCGAATCAATACAAACCCGAGCAACAGTGAGGTGCCAGGCGTATTGTCGGACGTGATTCTGGAACCACAGGACACCACCATCAATCACCAAACTTACTTTGCCCAAACCGATGACGAGGGCAACGCCCGCTTTTACGAAATTGCCCCCGGCACGTACACAGTGCGCGTTGGAGCCAATGACCTCAGCCTAACTGGCGACAGCACCGGCCAGCGTGGCACTGCCGTAACAACCATGACTTTTGTATCTGGCACGCCCGTCAACAACACTCAAAAAGTCGTGCTTGACAAAGGCTTGGTTAATCTCAATCCGGTTGATCCCTATGAACCCAATGACGATTTGGCCACTGCTACACCCATTGCCTACGGCCAAAAAATGCAGCAAGCTTATATTTTCGGCAAGCCCAGAGACGTAGATTTTTATGGTTTCAGTGGTTCAGCTGGCGACAAGATCACTGCCCGCGTCAATGGCCGCAGCGCTATCGGCGGCTCTCTAGATTCGTTCATGGTTTTGCGTGATGCCAGTGGGAAGAAACTCGCGTTCAATGATGACCTTGAAAGCGGAATTCAGGATTCACAAATTGATTTCACTTTGCCGAGCGATGGAAAGTATTACCTTGAAGTTTCAAGTTATACTATTTTGGGTGAAAATGATGGCGATAGTCTAACTGAAGGTGCGGAGGATGACAGCCCGTTCAATAAATATGTTCTGGCGCTCGACAAAAATTAAATCTATTAATAGCTTGCCAACATGTCAAAATAGGTTTATGACATGAGCCAAAGGCATCTAGACTAAACCCAGCGAGTTCAAGTTGGCAGCGCACAACATAAACCGAAGGAACTATACTTTCTCTGCTAAAAGAGAAACGCATATGCCCCCGACAGTTTACGTTGTGCGCTAACAGTTAGGATTCACACTCCCAAAATTTAGAAAAACTTCGCGATCTGACGGCCGCTCCTAGGTGGTCGAATGAGAGACCCCTGATCAGAACCTGATGTTTAGCTGCGCTGCAAGCTATCCTGCACCAGATGAAACTCCTGCTGATTCTTCCCCACCCCGACGACGAAGTGTACAGCGCGTCCGGCACCTCGATGGACTTGATTGAAGAGGGCCATACGGTTGGCCTCGTGACCCTGACACGCGGCGAAGCGGGACGCACGCTGGGCCTGTGCGACACGCCCGAAGAACTCGCCAAGCTGCGCGAGTTGGAGCTACGGGCCTGCTTGGATGTGATCGGAATGCAAGTGCATGAGCAGCTCAGCTTTCCCGACAAGTATCTTAAAGATCAGCCGTTTGAACCGCTGGTCAAGGCCGCCCGCGACGCCATGCAGCGCCACCAACCCGAAACCGTACTGGCTTTTCCGCCCAATGGCAGCAACGGCCACCCCGACCACATCACCGCCCACCGGGCCGTCAAAGCTGCTTGGGACAGCTTGCCGCGACAGGAGCGGCCCAAGCTGTGGTACTATGCCTCCGAAAAGCCGCCGGAAAATGAAGAGCTCCTGGCCATGTGGATTCCGCCCAATATCAAGCGCGACGTGAGCCGCCACATCACCCGCAAACTGCAAGCAATTGCTTGCCACCGCTCCCAAGCGCTGAGCACCGTGGATTTCATTCGCAAATTTCCTGAACGCATCATGGAAGAAACATTTTATGAGGTGGAGCAAGTTCAAGTGGAAAAAAAGCCGACTGGCGTGTAAGAACCCCGTCTGCTCGTTTGCATTAAGCTGACTCTGTGACGAAATCCTCACTTGCTCCTTTACGCCCGGCCATTGAGGTCAAGGGCCTTCAGAAACGCTACAAAGATCAGGTGGTGCTCGAAGAGGTCTCGCTGGGCGTCAAACCCGGCGAGGTCTATGCCCTAACCGGCCCCAACGGTGCGGGCAAAACCACCTTGATCCGCTGCATGACTGGCCTCGCCTTTCCGACCGGCGGCGAGGTCACGATCATGGGCCGCGACGTTCACAACGACGGGCCGCGTGCCCGCGCCAACTTGGGCGCAGTGGTGGAAGCGCCGGCCAAGTTTTACCCGCAGTTTTCCGGCTCGCAGAACTTGAGCATGCACGCCCAGCTCGCGGCGATGGCCCCCGGCACCAAAAAAATCAGCCGCGACCGGGTGCGCGAAGTGCTGGCCCTGCTCGAACTCACCCGCATGGCCGACCGCCCGGTGGGGCAGTATTCGCTGGGGCAGCGGCAGCGTCTCGGCGTGGCGGCAGCGATTTTGGCCGAACCCAAAGTCCTGATCCTCGATGAGCCGACTTCGGGGCTTGATCCTTTGGGCATCGGCCTGATTCACCGGATCGTGACCGGGCTGGCCACCAGCGGCTGCGCGGTGATTTTGAGCACCCACCACTTGCGCGAGATCGCCACCTACGCCCACACCGTCGGCATCCTGACCGGCGGGCGGATGGTCGATTCGGTGGACCTGCGTGCCCGCCAAGCGGCTTACCGCTTTCGGGTGGATGATCCGGTGGCGGCCACCCAAATTCTCTCGGCGCTGCCCTATGTCAAAAAAGCGACGACCCGCACGCCCTACGCCATCGCCCACCTCGGCGGCGAGTCGCGTGTACCTGACGCGCTCTCGCAACTCACATCGGCAGGCATCCGGGTGTTTGAAGCCAGCCCCGATCATTTTGACCTCTACGAGTACTACCGCGAACGGGTGGAGCAAAACTGATGCTGACTCTCATTGCTCTTGAATTTCGCAAGCTGTTCGGTGCCCGCAGCGCCCGCTTGGCCGTCTTGATCTGCGTGCTGCTGCCGTGGATTTGGCCGCTCGCGCCGCGCCTGAAAGAAGTGTATAACCTGGTGATCGTCAGCGGCTGGCAAGTGCCGACGCTCTCGCTGATTACCATCACCCAGTTTTTGCTGCCGCTTTTGGTGGCCCTGACCTGCGCCGAGATGATCGGCAGCGAGATTTCGCAGGGCACGCTGGCTCCGCTGATTTTGCGCCCGATCGACCGCAGCCGGATTATCATCGCCAAACTGATTACTGCGCTGATTTACCCGGCCATGCTGCTCACCGTGCTGTTGGTGGCCAGCATGGTAGCGGGCCTGCGCTTCGGCTTCGGCGATTTCAGCGGCGGCACCGGGCTGGGGCCGGGCCTGTTTGTGGGTGTGGGCCAACTCAGCAGCGGCGAAGCGTTTGGCCAGGTGCTGCGCTCCTTTTTGCTCGACGCCTTGGCGCTGATGCCGATTGCGGCGCTGGCCCTGCTGTTCGCGGTGCTGTACCTCAACACGGCGGCGGCGGCGCTGGCTACGCTGGCCACCATTCAGATCATGAATATGTTGGTGGTCTTTCCAGAAGCGCTGCAAAAGATTTTGATTACCACTTACCTCGATCTCTACAGCCGTCAGGGCGATTTGACACAGCCGATCATCTTAATGGTCATTTACACGGTCGGCTTTTCGGTGCTGGCCATATTCGCCTTCGAGAAACGAGACTTGTAACAAGTAGGTGGCAAAGAGAAGCGGGCGGGAGTGCGAAAGGCTCCTCGCCCGCTTTCGTGTAGATTTGACTGGTGAAACAATTTGGTTTCTTACTGGCAGGCACACTGCTCTTGGCAGGTTGCGACACAGTCACGCTCCCGAACCCTACAAGCTCAGAAATCGAATCTGCACCTTCAAGCATCACTTTAAACGGAGCAACAATCACTGTCACAGCAGAAATAGTCAATAGCGGAAACAACAAAAAGAGTCCCACATTTGCCATCATCAACTTAGCTTCTGATCTCCCCATTCCGTCCAATGTGGTCGCTCATAGTTTTTATGTTCTGGCTGGAGACAAAGTGTATAGAAGTGCTCCAATAAGCAAAGAGGTCTTCCTCAACGGCAACCGACGCTACACAGCTGAGTTAAATATCCGGTTAGATGACGGAACGGTAGTACGATTTGCTGCGTTGATGACAGATGGAAAGACGACTCGATTGGTTCAACTTAGCCAACCCATCAAAGTCAAAACTGTCTTCGTCTCTTAGCAAAAGTGTGAAGGTACTTTATTACTCGTATCCCAACTCGCGCAGAGCCTCCACGTCTTCGCGCCAACCGTTGATCACGATGACTTCCAGACCCAGATAAACCTTGTGGTTCAGGAAGACTTCGAGTTGCTTGCGGGCCGCTTGACCGATTTCGCGTAGTTGCTTGCCGCCTGCGCCGATGACCATACCTTTATGAGAGCTTTTTTCAACGATGATCTCGCCCTCAATTCGCTGCAACCCGTCATCGCGCTCCGTCCACGAGTTGACGCGGGTGGCCACCGCATAAGGCAGCTCGTCGCGCAGCTTTTTCATGGCTTCCTCGCGGATGATTTCGGCGGCCCACTGCTCGCGGCTCTGGTCGCTGCTGGCCCCACGCGGAAAGAAAAAGGGATTCTCCGGCAGCTCCGAGAGAAGTTGGTCGCGCAGCTCCTGTACCCGCGCCGGATTGTTCTGGGCGCTGAGCATCACTTCGCTGAGCTGTTCGCGGCCTTCCAGCAGCGCTTTGTAGAGCTTCATGGCCTCGTCGGGGTATTTGGCCACGTCGGTCTTGTTGCCCACCAAGGTCAGCGCCTTGGGCAAATCCCGAATCTGGCGGGCCACCATTCGGTCTTCGTCGGTGGGCGGGTGGCGCAGATCAACCACCCACACCACCGCGTCCACGTCGCTCAGGGCAGTGTCGACTTCGTTGTTCATGTACTTGCCCATAGCGTCTTTGGGCTTGTGAATGCCAGGGGTATCCACAAAGACGAGTTGCGCGTCGTCGGTGGTGTAGATGCCGCGCACCCCTTTGCGGGTGGTTTGCGGGCGGGGGCTGGTGGGAGCCACTTTAACGCCCAAAAAGGTGTTGAGGAGAGTGCTTTTACCCACATTGGGCTTGCCGATAATCGCCACGAACCCTGAACGGGTCGGCGCGTCGGTTCTGGAAGAGAAATCCGTCATGTGGGCATTATCTCACGGCCAGCCGCTTCCTAATGCGCTTCGCTCTTATTCGGCCACCCTACTCGGCCATGCGCTGCCGGATGTGGTTGATGTCCCAGCCGGTCAGATTGGCCAGCGTCTGGGCTTGCAGCTCGGCTCGGCGCTTGAGTGAAGCGGTGTAACTTTTAGTGGCCGCGCAAGTTTTGCCGCCCTCAGCAGGGTGACGCAGAATATAGCGGCCTTGAAAGGTGCCTTGGTTGTCGGTCAGCTTGAACTGCAAATCTTCAGGGAAGGTGGCTCGGGTATAGCGCACATGCAGGCGCGTGAGAAACACCGGCTTGGCTTCACCGTTTCCGCTCGGCCGGATAGAACCTTGGCCCGGCGGCGGCAACGGCACCGACCTGCCGCCGAAGCCTTCCTGCTGCTTCCAAAACACGCCCGCTTTCGTCAACTCGGCGGCCGTCGGCGGCTCACCCGCGCAGGGGTCGCAGTTGCTGGTGTTCCAGGCGTATTCCATAAAAGCCACGCTTTTGCCTTCACGCTCGTAGGCTTTGCGGAAGACATGGCGGTAAAACGGTTCAAACTGATTTTGAACGAGCAGCGGCACTTCTTTGTCAGTGGGAACCGGCGCGGTTCGGTAATTGCTGGTTTCCACCCGGCCATACGGCGAAAGCAAATACACCGTCAAGTCCTGTTCGCCCGGCGAGTTGAGTGTGCCGAGGCGAATCGGCAACATGAACTTGTCGGAAGTGTAAGACAGCACAATCGGATTGAGGAACCCGCCACCGCTCTTGTCGAAGCGCTCCATATTGACCCTCACCACGAAAAATTTCATGCCGCCTTTGATATAACTGCCCAGCATCTCGTCGGCTCCAGCGGGCAACTTATAGCCTTCGCCGCGCAAATAAGTGGCGAGGCCGTTTTGCTGCTTGGCGCTCAAAATCACGATGTCATACTCGCCCACCTGATAGCTGGCTTCAATTTTGACGCCCAGAGCGCCCGCGCGGGCCACCGAACTGGCTTGGGGAGCGGGAACAGCGCTGGGCATAGGCACCGCGTCATACACCACGTCCGGCTCACACGGGTCTTGGTCAAAGTATTCCACCAGCCTCGGAGCGCTGTAAGCGTCGAGCTTTTTGATGATGCTGGGATCACCGATGCTCAGATCCTCGCGCTTGGGCACCACCGGAATCGGCACGATGCGGGCAAAATCCTTGGCGTCGCCCTGATAGTCGTTCATCATGGTAAACACGCTGCGGTTGCCGTCGCGGGCGATCACCACCTGATTGCTGCGGTTAAACAACTTGGTGTCGCCCTTGGCCACAAAAAAGCCGCAAAAGCCCAGCGCCGACGAAGCCAGAGCGAAGCTGAGCAGGGTGTAGGTGCGCCGCTTGAGTCGTTTCATGGATGGGCCTCCCGAAGCGAAAATGAACGAAACCATTGGGCCAAAACCTAACTGAGATTACGCTTTCATCTGAGCATTATTTTGGGTGAGAAGCCAGTGTGAGTGACAGTGTGGCAAAGCAAGCTGAAACTTTCCCTGCTTACAGCGCTGGCCTGAAAAATCGGCTTCCCAAAAATGACGCGGTAGGGCGCTTGTGTGCCGCTCAGATGAGCTAAACTGCTGACTGACATGGCAGGACACAGCAAATGGTCGCAAATCAAACGGAAAAAGGGAGCCAACGACAAAAAGCGTTCGGCAACCATCAGCAAACACCTTCGGGCTATCACGGCGGCGGTTCGCAGCGGCGGCAGCGGCGACCCAGCCGGCAATCTGAGCCTCAAAAACTCGATTGCCGCCGCCAAAACGGACAATGTGCCAGTCGACAATATCGACAACGCCATCAAGCGGGCCATTAGCAGCGAGAGTGGGGCAACCGAGTACAAGGAAGCCGTCTACGAAGGCTACGGCCCTGGCGGAACCGCTCTTTACGTCGAAACGCTGACCGATAATGTCAACCGCACGGTGGCTGAAGTCCGCAGTGTATTTAGCAAAAAGGGCGGCAGCATGGGCAACAGCGGCTCGGTGGCGTGGCAATTTGAAAACAAGGGCCTGATCTACTTGCCTGAAAACTCTGAAGCCGCGCAGGAAACCGCCATCGAACTCGGCGCGGAAGACTTGCAGGAAGGTGAGGAAGGTTTGGAGATCAGCACCGCGCCCAACGATTTGTACGCCGTCTCGGAAGGCCTCACCGAAAAAGGTTTCAAAGTGGAAAGCGCCCAGCTTTCACGGGTCCCCAGCAGCACCGTGTCGGTCAGCGGCGATGACGTGAGCAAGCTGATGACGCTGATCGAAGCGCTCGAAGATTTGGACGACGTGCAAAACGTCTATTCCAACGCCGAGTGGCCGGAAGACGCCGAAGCGTAAAGTGCTTTAGCCCTCCAGCACGCCACAATAAATTTCATCCAAGCTCAGCGAGCGGTTCAGGCACGGCAAAGCAATATCGGCTTGCCCGACCAACTCGCTGAGTTGCCACTGCTTAACGCTGCGTCCGTAGGCGTAAACCCGCCGCTCGTTCTGTTCCACGATCAGATAAGTCTGAAGACTGGGGATAGCAGTGTAGGCCTGATATTTGGCGTGCCGGTCAACGCTGGCGGTGCCTTTGGAAAGGACTTCGACCAATAAACACGGTTCCGTTTCAAAATACGCCTCACCGTTGTCGGGGCCGCAGGCCACCATCACGTCGGGGGAGTAAAAAGCATTACTGTCTTCTATTCGCAGTTTCATATCCGAAGCGCTGAGGCGGCATCCAGCGCGGCGACTGGCGAGTGTCAGAGCGTAGTGGATATTGCCCGTGATCGTCACATGATTTTTGCTTGTCCCCGCCTGTGCCCGCGCCGCGCCGTGCAGCGGATACACGAATCCGCCCACGTACTCACGCTTGACGGGGCTGAGTTCCTCGGTACGCAAGTAGTCCTCAACACTCAACGCTTTCTGTGTCATTGGCGTGGGGCCGGGCTGCTCATGGCCAAAGCATACCCCCAAAGCCGGAGCGCAATACCTGACAAAACAGCTCAACAAGCGCTAAACTCAGACTTCTATGCGCTTATCCACCACCGACATCTATGCTTTTCAGGCGCTGGGCTACCTCGGCACGCAGGAGGCCCCCCGCTGGGTGTCCAGCGAAGAGATCAGCGAACACACCCACATCGCCCGGCCTTACTTGGTGCGGATTCTGGCCGCGCTCAGCGCCAAAGGCGTGGTGAAAAGCAAAAAAGGCATCGGCGGCGGCTACTGCCTCGCGCGCAGGCCGCAGCTCATTTCGCTGTGCGAGGTGGTTCGCGCGGTGGACGGGCCGGTGGCTCCGCTGTCGTGCATCAGCTTAAACTGGCGCGAGAGTTGTGTGGAAGAAGAGCGCTGCCACGCCCGCAACACGATTTATACCCGCATGAGGGACGCCATGCTCTCGGTGCTGCAAGAATTCAGCGTACAGGATTTGGTGATTGACGCCCAGCAGGGAGTGAGTTACGGCCACTGCTTGGGGCACCTGCTCAAGCCCAACGCCTGAGCTGAGCCGCTTCGTTTTTCTAAACCAAACTTCAGCGCTGAGCCGAAACCGTATCACCTCCTACCAAGAGCGGGCGCAGTGCCCAGCACACTGGCAAACATGACAAAACCGACGCCCATTTATCAAACCACCGCCGACGCTCATGGAGGCCGCGCCGGACACGTGGACAGCCAAGACGGTCAACTCAAAGTCCGCTTGGCCGTGCCCACTGAACTCGGCGGCAACGGCGGAGAAGGCAGCACGCCGGAGCAGCTCTTTGCCGCCGCGCTGGCGTCCTGTTTTGAAAGCGCGATGGGCGCAGCCGCCCACGCCGAGAACTATCCCGAGTTCGGGGTGATGGGCGTGCGGGCCGAGGTCGGCTTGATTGCCAACGGTGAGCCGCATGATTTGACGGTAGCGCTGGACATCACCTTGCCCGAATTGACGCGGGAGCAGGCCCAGCACCTCGTCGATAAAGGCAAAGCCATCTGCGCCTACAGCCGCGCTCTGGGTGACAAGATCGAATACCGTCTCCACGAATCCTGAAGCGGGCGGTTCTTAGCGCTTACTCTACAACCTACTTCTCTCGCTCTGCTCAGTCGTCGGCCAGCATGCCCTCGGAGAGCAGGGCGGCTTGCTCCAGCGCGGCGTAGCGGCCACCGCGCAGGCGGCGCAGCACTTCGGGCTTGCCGTCCTCCACGACCTTTCCGCCTTCCAGCACCACGATCCGGTCGGCGCTGCGGGCCAGCGACAAGCGGTGGGTGACGATTAAGGCGGTGCGGCCCCGCATCAAGCGTTCCAGAGCGCCGACGATCTGCGTCTCCGATTCGGTGTCCAGGGCGCTGGTGGGTTCGTCGAGGAGCAGTACGGCAGGGTTGGCCAGCAGCACCCGCGCGATGGCGAGGCGTTGGCGCTGGCCGCCCGACAGCCGCACACCGCGCTCACCGACCATGGTGTTCAGACCCTGCGGCAGGGCAGCCACGAACTCAGCCGCACCCGCCACCGTCAAAGCCGCCTGCACTTCTTCGGGAGCGGCGTCTGGTCGGGCGTACCGGACATTTTCCAGCACCGTGTCGTGAAAAAGGAAGGTGTCTTGCTGCATTACGGTGGCAGCGCGGCGCAGCGAAGGCAAGGTCAGCTCGCTTACGTCTTGGCCGTCTAAAGTGACCCGCCCTGCTTGGGGGTCATAGGTGCGGGTCAGCAGCCCGATCAGTGTGCTTTTGCCCGCACCCGACGCGCCGAGCAGCGCCACCCGCTGCCCCGCCGGAACGTGCAGGCTCAGCGCCTTCAAAACAGGCGCGGCGGAGTCGTAGCCGAAGGTGATGTGCTCGAAGGCCACCTCGCCGCGTGCAGGCTGAGCGAGTGGGCGAGCGCCGGGCAACTCGGCGATCTGCTGCGGCGCGTCCAGCACCTGAAAAATGCGCCGCCCGCTGGCTTCGGCCCGCTGCAACAAGTCGTTGATATTGACCAGGTCGTCAATCGGGCCGTAAAAGTAGCGCCCGTAGCCCCGGTAAGCCAGTAGGCCGCCCAGCGTAAATTGACCGCGACTGATCAGCAGCACGCCGCCGCCGAGCATCAAGATGTTGCCGAAGTTGGACACGAAGCGCACCACCGGAAAAGCCCGGTTGCGCAGTTGCACGGCCTTAACGCCTTCCTGATACAGCGACTCACCGATGGCTTCTACTTTTTGGGCCTCAGCGTCTTCACGGGCAAAGCCCTGCACCACCCGGATACCCGCCAGCCGGTCCGCAATCAGCGCCGACAAATCGCCGAGGCGGTTGCGGGCCGCGCGGTAAGCCGGGCGGACATTGCTGTTGTAGCGCCGCAGCAGCAGGCCCACCACCAGCATCGGCAGCGTCACGATCACGCCCAGCAGTGGTTGCAGAGCGATGAAAATAGCGACCACCCCGATCAGACGTAGAGCGTTGCCCAGCACGGCGTCGGTGCCGCGCAGCAGCACATCTTGAATGCCGTCCACGTCGGCGGTAACGCGGGAAAGCAGGTCGCCGCTGCGCTGAGATTCAAAGTAAGCCGCCGATTGCCCAGCCAGTTTGGTATACAGCCGCATCCGCAGATCAAAAGTCAGTTGCTGCCCGGCCCGCTCCAGCAGCAGCCCGCGCCAAGCAGCCAACACCTGCTGCGCGGCAAAGATGACCACCAGCAGCGCCAGTTGCCAGCCGACAAAGCGCCAATCGCGTTTCATGAGGCCCAAATCCACCACCCGGCCCCACACCAGCGGCGGATAGAGTTCGGCGGCCACGCTGCCGATCAAGCAGCACATCCCAATCAGCACGGTGCGGCGGTAGGGCAGCAGCAAGCCGTAGAGACGGCGAATAACCGGTGGAGAAGCTGGGGAGAGCATCCGCTGAGGCTAGCGCCTCAAAATGGCTGCCAAGTGTAGGGATTGTCTTGCTCAGTTTCTTCCAGCCCAGATTCAAAGCTGATCCGTTCATCCAGTTCAGAATCTGATTCAGCAATGAAGTCATAGGCACGGATTGAAACGCCGGTCATGCCCCCTTTCTCGCGCCCATAAAACACCATGTGCTTGGCGCAGGAAGCCGTCTCAGCTTGGGTATTCGGTTGGCGCGACAAGTTGACCAAACAACTCACTTTCTTTATTGACAAGTTTGGTCAATAATACCGGGCGTGCAAACTGACCTCTCGGCCCTCAAGTTCAACCAGCTCAGCGTGGTGGGCCTTACCGCCGCCGCTCTGCTGTTTCGCCAGCCTTGGCTGATCGCTGCGCTGGGTGCCGCCATGCTCACGGGAGCGGTGTGGCCCAAGCGCAGCCCCATGAAAGCGGCTTACCTCGCCGCGTCTCCCCTGCTGGGCCTGAAACCCAATCTGGTCGGCGAGTCGCCTGAAGCGCACCACTTCGCGCAGGGCGTCGGCGGCGCATTCTTGCTGGCTTCGGCGCTGGCACTGCTGAGCGGCCTTACCGGACTGGGCGTGGTTCTCGGCTTTGTGGTGATTGGCTTGGCGCTGCTCAACTTGACCAAAAGCGTTTGTGTGGGGTGTTGGATGTACTTCCAGTACAAGATGCTGCGCTACCGCCTGACCGCCAAAGCCTGACCCGATCCCACCGGAGCCTCCATGTCTGATATTGAACTTCTGAAAAAGTCGCTGCCGCCTTTTGAAATCTTTAACCTGATTCCGCAGTACGCCGCCGCCGGAGCCATCGACCCGGAGAAAATGGATCTGCTCAAGTGGGCCGGTGTTTATCCGCAGCGTCCGCAGGAAGACGGCTACCTGATGATGCGCGTCAAAGTGCCCACCGCCGAGCTGAGCAGCGCCGCACTGAGGGTGGTGGCGGGCATTGCCGAGGACTACGGACGCGGCCTACTGGACGTGACCGACCGCCAAGCCTTCCAATTTCACTGGCTGAGAATTGAAAACATCCCCGCCATTCTGGAGCGTTTAGAAACGGTGGGACTGCACACACGCGGAGCCTGCGGCGACACCGTGCGGGCCGTCATTGCTTCGCCGCTGGCCGGACTCGACGCCCGCGAGCGCCTGGACGTGCGCCCACTGGCCGCCGCGATGGAAGGCAGCTTGAGCGGCAACAAAGACTTTGAAGACCTGCCGCGCAAATTCAAGATCAGCATCACGGCAACGCCGGAACTCGAAGGCATTCACCTGATCAATGACATCGGCTTTTTGGCGCACGAAGTCGGTGGCGAAGTGGGTTTTGACGTGTGGGTGGGCGGCGGCTTAGGCGCAGTGGCGCACCTCGCCAAGCGGCTGAGGGTATTCATTAAGCCCGAGCAAGTGGTGGAGGTTGGGCGGGCCATTGCAGGCGCTTACCGCGATCACGGCTACCGCCTCAACCGCAAAAAAGCCCGCCTCAAGTACTTGATCAAAGACCTCGGCGTGGAAAAATTCCGCGAGATCGTAGAAACTCAGTATCTGGGCTACAAAATGCAGGACGGCCCCGCCGCGCCGGTGGCCCGTTTCGGCGGCAGCGACGTGCTGGGCATCAACCCGCAGCGTGACGGCCTGAATTATGTGGTGCTGTCCACGACGGTGGGCCGGATCAACCCCGAGAAGGCGCGGGCGCTGGCGGATTTAGCTGATGAGTACGGCAAAGGGGTCGTGCGAACCACCGCCTTTCAGAACATGATGATTCCGCACGTCAAAACCGGAGATTTGGACGCGTTGACCGACGAACTGCGGGCGCTGGACTTGGCTCCCAAAGCCACCTTGCGCGGCACCACCATCGCCTGCACCGGCACCCAGTTTTGCCGCTTGGCGCTCACCGAAACCAAAGCGCGGGTGGCGGGCCTGATCGATGAGCTGGAAGCCAAGCACAGCGACTTAGACGTGCCGTTCGTGATCAATTTGACGGGCTGCTCGAATGCCTGCACCCGCTATCAGGTGGCCGATCTGGGCTTTATGGGAGCGCAGCGGGCCAGCAAAGAGGGCGAGGAGGGCGCGTTTGACGAGGTATACAACGTGCATCTGGCCGGAAGCATTGGGCAAGCCGAGCGAGTGGGCGCGAAACTTAGGGGCGTGGTGCCCGCCGAGCGCCTGACCGAGTACACCGACAAAGTGCTGAGCGACTTCAAAGCCAACAAAGCCGCCGCCGAGAGCTTCGTGGAGTACGCCGACCGCGTGGGACAGGCCAATTTCTTGCCCGACCATGTTTTGGCTGACGCAGTTTTGGCCGCCGAACCTGACTTGGTGCTGGCGTGAGCAGCGCCCAGCAACAGAGTCAACACACAGGCCGAGTCTTATGGCTGACCGGCTTATCCGGCGCGGGCAAAAGCACGCTGGCGAGTGCGCTGTATCAGGAACTCGTTTCGGCGGGCGTCAGGACTGAGCTACTGGACGGCGACGGCGTGCGCGAGAATTTGAGCAAAGGCCTAGGCTTTAGCAAAGCCGACCGAGACACCAACGTGCGGCGCATCGGCTACGTGGCCGGACTGCTGGCGCGGCACGGCGTCACGGTACTTGTCAGCGCCATCAGCCCTTACGCCCAAACCCGCCGCGAAGTGCTGAGCCAGCTTCCTAGCGCCTACGAAATCTTCGTGGACGCGCCGCTGGAAACTGTCACTGAGCGCGACGTGAAGGGTTTGTACTTAAAAGCCCTCGCGGGCGAGATTGCCCACTTTACCGGCGTCTCTGCTCCTTATGAGGCTCCCACCGCGCCGGATTTGCACCTGCGAACCGATCAACTCAGCGTGGCCGAATGCTTGGAGCGCCTTCGCCCGCTGGCCGGACTCCGGCAAGACGTGGAAGCGTGAACGTCCTAACGCACCGTGCTGGAACCAATTTTGCAGTCCTGCCTCATTTCAAGCCCAACGCCGACCCGTTGGACGTGATCGGCTGGGCGCTGCAAGCCCATCCCGATCTGGTGATGCCCAGCGCCTTTAACCTCAACGGCGTGGTGCTGCTCGATTTGGCGGTGCGGGCCGGCTACTCGGGCGAAGTGGTTTTCGTGGACACCGGATACCATTTCCCCGAAACGCTGGCGACCCGTAATCGCCTCGCGGCCCGCTATCCCGAACTGCAATTCGTAACGCTGAGCGCGGGCGCACACCCTGAGGACGGTCAGACGCCGGACAACTTGTACGCCTCTGATCCAAATGCTTGCTGCGCGGTTCGCAAAGTCGCGCCGCTGCAACAGTATTTGCGCGGCAAAGCTCCTTCAGCGCTGCTGAACGCCCGCAGCCGCGATCAGGCCAGCACCCGCGCCGAGATTGCCTTTGTAGAAGATGGAAACGCGAGGCGCAAGATCAATCCGCTGGCCCACTGGACACGCCAGATGCTGGAGGCCTACGCCGCCGAGCATGCCTTGCCTGTGAATCCGCTGTACTTTGACGGCTTCCTGAGCGTCGGTTGCTGGACATGCACCCGCGCCGTACATGCTGGAGAAGACGCCCGCGCTGGCCGCTGGGCCGGTAAAGGCAAGACCGAATGCGGGCTTTGGGCGGGAGCGGGGCAGCTCTGAATCTGGGCCTCTGAAGCTAGGTACTGGCGCATTCCCCCTTCCCCTGAAGAGCAACACAGGGAAAATGACCGTAGCGATTGCCTTCCTCCACACTCCAATAGTTGACCCTTTCTATCAACTCTTCTAGACTCTCTCCCAACTCATTTCTTCAACCATCCCCACTCGGAGACACCCAAATGACCCTCACTCCACTGACCCAGTTCGCTGCCTCTCCCCTGACTTTGCCGACGCCGCTGGGCGGTGAACTCGTCAGCCGCGTGGTGCGTTTGGGCGAAGATTTTGAGCTCGGCGCATTTGAGCACTTGCCGCGCTTGGAGCTCAGCGGGCGCAGCTTTGCCGACCTCGAAATGATCGCCACCGGAGCGTATTCGCCGCTGACCGGCTTTTTGGGCGAGCAAGATTACTTGTCGGTGATTGAACACATGCGCCTCGCCGACGGCACGCCTTGGAGCATTCCCATCACCTTGCCGGTTCACCGTGACGAAGCCGGGCAGTACACCGGGCGGGTGCTGCTGACGCACGCCGGACAGCCAGTGGGCACCTTGCTAGTCAGCGAGCAATTCGCGGCGCAAAAGGACTACGAGGCCCGCGAGGTCTACCGCACCACCGACCCAGCCCACCCTGGCGTGGCGGCCCTTTACGCTGCCGGAGACGTCTATCTGGCCGGTGAGGTGACTTTGTTTGAAGTGCCGCGCGGCGACTTCCCAAATGCCCACCGCACACCTGCCGAAGTACGCGAGGTTACCCAGGCACGCGGCTGGCGCAGCACGGTGGCTTTCCAGACGCGCAACCCCATTCACCGCGCCCACGAATACCTGCAAAAAGTGGCGCTGGAGCTGGTGGACGGCTTGCTGCTGCACCCGCTGGTCGGCCAGACCAAAGGGGATGATGTGCCGGCTGCCACCAGAATGCAGGCCTACGAAGTGCTGCTGGACAAGTATTACCCGTCCCAGCGCACGCTGCTGAGCGTCTACCCCGCCGCCATGCGCTACGCCGGGCCGCGTGAAGCGGTGTTGCACGCGCTGTCGCGGCGCAATTACGGAGCCAGCCATTTTATCGTGGGGCGCGACCACGCCGGAGTCGGCAGCTACTACGGCACCTACGACGCGCAGGAGATCTTCGGAGCGTACACGCCGCAAGAACTCGGCATCCAGATTCTCAAATTTGAACACACCTTTTATTGCCAGACCTGCAGCCAATTGGTCAGCCCGCGCACCTGCCCGCACGACAGTTCTCACCATTTGATCCTGAGCGGCACCAAGGTGCGGGAGAAGCTGCGGGCCGGTCAGCATTTACCCGCCGAATTTAGCCGCCCAGAGGTCGCCGAAGTGCTGCGGGCGGCGTATCAGCGGCAAAGTTAGAGCACTGCCGAGATCAGCGTGAAATCTTGTCCAAACTCTTCAAGCCCGCCCCCTCGCCTTAGCTGTTTTTCCATCAAACTCACACCAATAGCCGCTCGACTTTTAGTCTGCTGAGATACTGAACGTCGTCACGGCTCAGGGCGAGTCGGTCGATCTGGCTTTTGCCCACCGCTTTTATCCGTTGCCTTCCTATCCCGCACACTTTCATCCGGAGGGTCAACATGACGCACCGCACCCGCAAGTCCTTGGCCGTGCTGATCCTGACTTCACTGAGTTGGAGTCCAGCGCCGCTGGTGCTGAGTCAAACGCTCCTCAGTCAATCGGCGCTGGCCCAGAGTGTCACGCCGCCCACGGCCAGCACCGTCCGCATCGGTTTTTTTCCCAACTTGACCCACGCTCCGGCGCTGGTGGCTTACGAAAAAGGCTATTACGACACCCAAATCAAAGGGGTCAAGGTCGAAACCAAAGAATTTACCTCCGGCACCACCCTCAACGAAGCCTTCGCGGCGGGAGCGCTGGACATCGGCTTTATCGGCCCCGGCCCGGTCATCAACGGCGCGGCCAAGGGAATGCCGGTGCAGATTATCGCCGGTTCTGCCAACGCCGGGGCCGTCTTGGTGGCCCGAAAAGATTCAGGCGTGCGAACCCTGGCAGATCTCGCCGGAAAAAACGTGGCGATTCCGGCACTGGCCAACACTCAAGACGTGCTGCTGCGCAACATGCTCAGCGGCGCGGGCCTCAAGTCGCAGAGCGACAACGGCGACGTGACCATTGTTTCGGTTGCGCCCGCCGACGTGGGCAGCGCCTTTTTGAACAAACAAATAGACGCCGCGCTGGTGCCGGAACCCTGGGGAGCCGTGCTGGAAGCGCAGGGCCATAAAGTCATCGCCGACGAAAAAAGCATTTGGCGCGGCGGCAATTATCCGGCGGCGGTGGTGATCGTCAACACCAAATTCGCGCAGGCCAATCCCGAAATCGTCAAGGGCTTTCTCAAGGCGCACCTTCAAGCGGTGGCGCTTCTCAACAAATCGCCCGCCGCCGCGCAGGTCGCCGTCAGCAGCGCTCTGCTCAAACTCGCCAACCAGAAGATCGATCCCCGCGCTTTGCAGCGGGCCATGCAGCGCACCAAATTCACGGCGGACGTGGACACCGAAGCGCTCAAAGAATACGGCCAGCTCAATATCAATGCCGGCTACAGCCGCAAACTGCCCGACTTCGACAAACTGGTGAATTTGACCATGCTCTATTCGCTGATGGAAACCCAAAGTAAGCTCCCCAAGCCGGGCGCTTCCCGCACCCTGATGGGCATCAAATGACCACGCTGACCCCGGCCAAAGTGCTGCGCCGCAGCCGCAACATGACCTTTGTTTGGCAGATTTTGGGCCTGCTCCTTATTGTCGGCGTTTGGTGGCTGTGTACCGACGTCTTCAAAGTCAAGCCGCAGTATGTGTTTCCCAGCCCCAAAGACGTCTGGGAAGAATTTTATTACGGCTTTTGGGGCAGCGGCCCGCAAGACGGCAAGCTGCTCTTGTCAGTGGGCAATTCTCTGCGGCGGGTGGCGCTGGGCTACGTCATCGCGGTGGGCCTCGGCGGGATCATGGGCCTGCTGATGTCGCTGTGGCGGCCCCTGCGCGAAACTTTCGGGGCGTACTTACAGGGTCTCCAGAGCGTGCCCAGCATCGCCTTCGTACCATTTGCGATTTTGTTTTTGGGCCTCAACGAGCGGGCCGTCTTTTTTGTGGTGATTTTAGAAGGCTTTATTCCGGTGGCGCTGGCAGTGTCGGGCGCGGTGCTCAATGTTCCTCCGGCGTGGCGCACGGCGGGGCGCACCCTCGGCGCGACTCACTTCGGCTTGGTGACGCGGGTGCTGCTGCCTGCGGCGGTGCCCAACATCGTCACCGGCCTCAGAACCGCCTGGAGCTTTTCTTGGCGTGCCCTGATCGGCGCGGAGCTGCTGACGTCTAACCTCGGGCTGGGCCGCCTGCTCGAAATCGGGCGCAATACCTCCAACATGGCTTTGGTGATGGCCACCATCATCATCGTGGGGGTTATCGGCGCACTGTTTGATCTGCTGATCCGCACGCTGGAAAGCCGCATTCGCCGCGACTACGGCTTAGAGGCAGGCTCGTGACTGTAAACAGAGCAGAAGACCTGATTGTTAAAGAACGGCCCCTGCCGCGCCGCAGCGAGGCCGCTAAACTGAGCGGCGTGAGTACCGACGCTGCCGCCGTGAACCAACCCAGTGGAGCCACGCTGGAACTCTCGGACGTGGCCTACCACTACGCCGGCAAACGCGGGCAAAAATCCGCCGGACTGGGGCCAATCAATTTGATGGTGGGAGCGGGAGAATTTTTGACCATCGTGGGGCCGTCGGGCAGTGGCAAAAGCACTTTGCTCAGTGTCTTGGCAGGCTTCCTCAGGCCGCAGCAAGGTGAGGTGCGCTTGGCCGGGCAAGTCGTCAGCGGCCCGAGCCCCGCGCTGACCCTGGTGCAGCAAGAACACGCCCTGTTTCCGTGGCTGACGGTGGCCGGAAACGTCGCCTTCGGCCTCAAATCCCAGCGGGTGCCCAAAGATGAGCAACGCCGCAGGGGAGCAGCGGCACTGGCTCAAGTCGGCCTCCCCGAGTACGGCGAGCGCCGGATTCACGAACTGTCGGGCGGGCAGCGACAGCGCGTCGCCATTGCCCGCGCTCTGGCGACCCGTCCGGGCCTGCTGCTGCTCGACGAACCGTTCAGCGCCCTTGACGAGCGCACACGCACCGACCTGAGCGAGCAACTGCGCGGCATCTGGCAAGAACAGCACATCACGGTGGTCTTCGTGACCCACAACCTGGATGAAGCGCTGAAACTAGGCGAGCGGGTGGTGGCCCTGCGCGGCGGTCAAGTGGTACTCGACGCGCCGACGCAGGAACTGAGTGTAGAAAAGCTCAGGGAAGTGATGGAAGAAGGCTAGCGGCGAAATTACCCTGCCCGCATCAGCAAAACAGCCGCCGCCTTTTCATTCAGGCGGCGGCTGGCTTTTTGGATTCTGGTTTAAGGCAAGTTGAGCGGCACGCTAAACGTCACTTTGCGGTTATCACCTGAGGTGCCAATGGTATTGGCTCCCGCCGGAGTGCTGCCCGCGTCCGGCACGATGTCGCCCGCGCCGTAGCCGTCTCCGCCGAAGATGCCACCGTAGAAGTTGACGCCGCCCGCTGGCTTACCGCTGAGGCCCAGCGCCGACCAAGGAATCGCCACTTCCACCGTTTGGTCGGGCAGAGTGCCGCTGGTCGCCACCGTGTAGTTGTTGGCGTTCAGCAGACTGGTGGCGCTGTCGCTGATCACTTGGCGCAGTTCGGGCGCTTCATTGTTGTAACGGGCGAGGAAGAAATCGGGCTGAGCGGCGCTGAAGCTGGCGGCCTGCTTCCAAGCGTCAAAACCATCGGCTTTGGTTGCGCCGCCGGGTTTGGTGTCCAAGTACAAAATAGCTTTGTTGCCGTCCACTTTGTAGGTGTAAGCCAAATACAAGTAGGTGGCGTCCGAGTCGGCCAGTAAGGTCAGCCAGTTGTTGTTGTCGCCGAACACGCCCGCGTTGGGGCTGTTCAGCTTGAGAGGAGCCGCTGCCCAGTCGCTCAGGTCGCCGTCAATCTTGTAGTTGAGGCCGCTGGGCGGGGTGATGACCGGCGGGGCGCTGAGTTCAACCGTCAGGTCTTTGGCCGGAGCCACCGCGTCTTTGGTGACCGGCGGCAAGTCGGCGCTGCTGGCAATCAGTTTTTGCGCTCCTGCTGCGGTCAGCACCGTGAAGCTGCCGTCGGGGAAACTGAAGCCGTAGTTGAGATTGGCGTCCGCGCCGTTGCCGCTGGCCGTCAGCAGTGCGCCGGAGAGCGGTTTTCCGCCGCCCGTAACTTTCCCTTCCAAGCTGGAAGTCGGCACTGGCACGCTGATGAAGTCAAACGTGCCGCTGTAACTGGTGCTGAGACCGGTATTCAGCTTGCGGTTGTCTTGATTCGGGCCTTCGTAGCCGCTGTTTTTGGCGTAGGCGGCGTTGTTGCCAAACTTGAAGGTGATATCGCGGTAAAGCGGCAAGGCGATGGTGGTCTTCCAGATGCCGCGCCCGGTTTGGGTCATCGGATAGGCGACCTGGCTGCCGGTGTCGAAGCGGCGCAGCTCAATGGGACCGTTGCCCTGCGTGCGGGCGTCCACCGTGAAGGTGACATCGGTGGTGGCCGAGGTGCTGGGCGTGGCCGAGGCGCTGACCCCGGTGCTTTCCTTGCCCTGGCTGTCCACCGTGACCACCCGGAAGCGGTAGGCCACCGCGTTGCTCAGGCCACTGGCCACGTAACTGCCCTGCGCAGCGGCAATCGGTGCAAAGTTGAGCTGACTTTCCTTGCCGCCTGCGGGCGTGGCGTAGACGCGGTAGCCGCTGACCGCACTGTCGGTGCTGGGTGTCCAGGTCAGGCCCACCGCGCCGTCGCCCGCTTTGGCGCTGAGGCTGGCAACTTCGGGCAAGGCCGGATTGATGACCACGCTGCCAGTATTGCCGCTGAGCATCAGGGCGCTGCGGGCCGGAACACTGCCGATCAGCCGCCCATTCAAGACGCTCAGCGTGCTGGTCTGTCCGGTGATTTCATTAATGGAGCCGGAAAAGGTGCCGAGCAGGGCAATGCCGCCGCCGAGGGTACTTAAATCAACCGCTGCGTTGCTGTTGTTCAGCACCACCACCACCGGATCGCTGCCGCTGACGACCCGCCGAAAAGCGTAGACGCTGCCGGAGCGGTACAACTCCTGCTGAGCCCCGCGCCGCAGCGCCGGATAGTCTTTGCGGGCCTTGGCCAGCGCCGCCAATCGGCTTTGCAGCACCGGAGTCCCCGAAAACACCATGTCTTCGCGGTTGCCCTCGCCGAGCGGGTAGTTGTACGGATCGCCTTTGCCCGGCGCGGCGTTTTCGGTGCCCTGATAGATGCTGGGCGTGCCGCGCACCGTGTAGATCAAACTGAGTGCCAGATTGAGGCGCTGCTGGGCTTCGTCCGCCGAGCCGCCCTTGTTAATCACCTGAGTGATAAAGCGGGTCACATCGTGGTTGTCTACAAAGGTGGTCAGACGCGAGGCGTCGGGGTAAGCGCCGTCTTTGGCAAACACGTCCCCGATGACCGCGAGGTTGCCGCCCGCACTGCTGAGCTGCTCGGTGACGGCGTAGTAAAGCGGGAAATCAAAGACGCTGGGCGAGCCGAGCTTCATGTAGTTGGCCAGGAAACTCGGCTCGCCGTTGAAGACTTCACCCACCGACCAGATCTTGCTGGCGTCTCCCGCGCCGCCCGCCGCAAAAAATTGCTGCCAATAGCTGTCGGGCACGTGCTGCATGGTGTCGATCCGGAAGCCGTCAATAGCAGTGTTGCTGCGCCAGTACTTGACGAAATCGTTGAGGAAGGTCGTGACGGCGGGAATATCCTGCTTGAAATCCGGCAAACCGGCCAGCGGGCAATCGGTGCGCGTGTTGACCGCCACCTTGCACTCAGCGTCCGTGTGAAACCATTCGGGATGCTGGGTGGTCAGCGCGGCCCCGTATCCGGCATGGTTGACCACGATGTCTTGAATCACTTTCAGGCCGCTGGCGTGCGCCGCCGAAATCAGGGTCTTGAAATCGGCCAGCGAACCGAAGTGCGGGTCTACGGCTTTGAAATCCTCGGCCCAGTAACCGTGATAACCCGCAAACAATTTGCCTTTGTTGGGGCCGTCGTTAACCGGGATGGCCGGAACTTGCAGCACAACCGGACTGACCCACAAAGTCGTGACGCCCAGCGCCTTGAAGTAGCCCGAGTTGATTTTGGCGGTCAGGCCCTTAAAATCGCCGCCGTGCCAGCCCAGCGGATTGGTTTTGTCGGCCACGTCGCCCGCATTCCGGTTGGGGCCGTTGTCGTTGCTGGTATCGCCGTTGCTGAAGCGGTCGGTCAGCGCAAAGTAAATCACTTCGTCTTGCCACTGCTGAGCGCCGCTGGGCGGTGGGGGCACGGGGTTGCAGGCCGCCAGCGTGAGTGACAGGAGAGCCAACGCCCCCAGACGCTTACCGAGCATTGAAATTGTCATACGCCACTCATTTGAAGCCAGGATCAGCGAATTTGTCAAGCTTGTTCTGACTTATTTTGGCCTGTTTGGGGTTCGCGGCTACTTTTGGCTCACCCCTGTTTGACTCACACCGCCCGCTCGCCGTGTACCTTGGCGTACACCGCCCGAATCCGCGTTTCCAAGCTGCCGGACGAGCCGCGCAAATCGAGCAATTTGGCGACCACATCGGCCTCCAAGCCCGCGTGACCGCAGGCCCGCCACAGCGCGTAGTGCATGATGCTGGTGCCGGGGCGAGCGCCGCCAGTGGGCGTCCAGACATCCCGCAGTTCGGGATTGAGCGCGGCGGCAAACTGCACCACTTCGCCTTTCAAACGGTGCAGCTCCTTGTGAAGCTGTCCTACCGAGCGCACCCCCACATAATCGAGAATGCTGGATAAGCGCTGCGGACGCTCGGGGTCGATCCAGTCTTCCAGCAGCGGCACATTGAGGGCGCGGGCCACCTCCAGATCGAGGCCGTGAATAAAGGGGTCGTGAATCAGATAAGCCATGCTCTGCGCGTCAATAAATACGCCGTCGGGGGCCTGCTCGATGCGTTCGGGCAAGGTCGCCACGTAGTCCTGCGAGAGGCGGTGAATCGTCATGAATTCTTCGTCTGCAACCTCTAAGAGGCCTGCCAAGCGGTAAAAGCGCCGCTGCACTTCTCTGGGCACGGCGGCGCGGCTCTTGTAGCCCAGATCATGCTCGATTTCGGCCCAGGCGTGCTGCAAGATACTGCGAATCTGCACCTCGAAAAGCGGTGAGTGGCCACCCGTGTACTTGCGGCTCTCAAAACGCATCACGTAATGCACGCCCATGTAGCCGAAACGGTCAGGATCGTGGAATTTACTTTTGTCCACGCTGTTGTCCCAGTCGATGTCAAAGACCGCTTCCAAGGCGCGTGACACTGCCGCCACGTCCTGCTCAAAGTAAGTGATGATCCGCACGCCCACCAAGTCGGTGATGTCGGAGAGCTGGGCGTATCTGCCGGGTTTGCGCCGCATTTTTTCCGCGAGGCTGCCGGGCGTCTTGATGCGCGAGGTGAGGTGGTGAATCTTGATGCCCGCGCCCTCGATCAGGCCCTCGATCAGGCGCATCGCGTCTTCGCGCAGCGCGAGGTAATCGCCGTGCTTGGCGCGGTAAGCGGCCACCAACTCAGCCGAGGGGGGCGAAAGGGTCACGTGGATATGCTAGTGCAAGGCGCACGGGCTGGATGGACACGCCCTACAAGTCCGCCGCCCGCACAGACGTAAACCCCTGACCACAAAGTGAGGGCCGCTTCATAGGCGAGCAGAGTCACAACAGAAACGATAGGCGTGCTCTGTCTCTTCATTTGTCTTCCTTTTTTTAGACGAGGCTAAATTAAAATCTATATGTACCTAAATAAGAAACCGAACATTTACATGAACTTTAGGCAAAGGTGGGGACGTTCATACTTCCACATCCAATCGGCTAAGCTCGGCATACAACACAGTGTCGGACATCCCTTCGGGTTTCTTGGCGAGTCGGCAAATGCCCCCCGTCCTTTGTGTTTGCTATAAGGAGTTCTTATGAGTGAAGATCGTAAATTGCCCAACCGCCGTCAATTCCTCTCCGCCGCTGGTCTGATGGGAGCCGGAGCCGTTTTGGCCTCATGTGCGCCCGCTGTGGCCGCCCCCACCAAAACCAACTACGACGCGAAAATCGGTAACTTCGCTCTGAACTTGGAGTATTTGGAAGCCGCCTTTTACACGGCAGCTGTGGGTCGGTTGGGTGAACTCAAAGCCATCGGCGGCAGCGCTGAGATTCGTCTTCCTGCTGGATTTGACGGCAACACCTCCATTGCCTTTGCCAGCGATGCTGTACGTCAGTATGCTAATGAAATCGCTCAAGACGAACTGAATCACGTCAAGGCTCTGCGCGGCCTGTTGGGCAGTGCGGCTGTTGACCGCCCCGTGATTGATATCGGACAAGCCTTCGCTGATGCCGCCAACGCGACAGCTTACAATGCCAAAGTTATCGCAGCTCCGGCAGTTCTTAGCCCGGCTTTCAACCCTTACCTCAACGATTTGTTCTTCCTGCACGGCGCATTCATCTTTGAAGACGTGGGCGTTACCGCTTACAAAGGCGCAGCCCGCCTAATCGTCGACGACAAAGCTGGCGGCATCCTTGACTCGGCTGCTGGTATCTTGGCGGTCGAAGCTTACCACGCGGGCGAAATCCGCACCCTGCTTTACGCTCAAAAAGATATCAAAACCCCTTACGGCTTGACGGTTGAGGAACTCATCAACGCCATCAGCGCCCTGCGTGCAGCTTTGGGCGGCGGCAAGGATCAGGGCATTACTGTTGGCGGCAAAGCCAACATCGTGGTGGCCGATCCTGCAACCACTATTGCCTTCGGACGCACTCCCCGTGAAGTGCTTAACATCGTTTACGGTGCCAAGGACGCGGCTAAAGGCCTGTTCTTCCCCAACGGCCTCACTGGGGACTTCACCGGCCTCGTCTAAACTTTCCCAACTCCAAGCGGCCTTCCTTATGGGGGGCCGCTTTTTGGTATCACCTCACCAAATTGTCTGCCCAGTCCCGCCCTTTTGACCGATCTTCACGCTAAACTGCTGAGCAGCACCCGCAAGTGCTGAACTTTTTTTCCCATCCAGAAGCGCCCGAGAGAACTGGCTCACTGACGGCGCGGCAACCGGCCCCCCATTTCGGGCACGGTGCTCAGGCCAGCCTGCACGCCAACGATGGCTTCCGGACTGACTTCCCCGGCGCAGGAACGATGGAGCTTTTTCGGCATAAGAGACCTGCCGCCCCGCTCCACTGCCGCGCACCAAAGGCAGAACGAGGGCGGTTTTTTGAGTTTTAGAAGGACAACACAAGATGACCCAGCTTCATGACCAGCCCCGTGATTTAGCCCGACCCACGTTAGAGCAACTGGCCCGCGAGCGCATCCTGATTCTGGACGGCGCATGGGGCACCATGTTTCAGCGCGAGGAACTCACCGAGGCCGATTACCGCCGACCCGAATTCGATGAGACGCGGCAGTACAAGGGCAATCACGACCTGCTGCAACTGACCCGCCCCGATCTGCTGAAAAAGATTCACGCTCTGTATTTTGAAGCGGGCGCAGACATCACCAAGACCAATACTTTTTCCAGCACGGTGATTGCGCAGGCCGATTACGGCTTGGAACATCTGGTGGACGAGCTGAACGTGGAGGCCGCGCGGCTGGCCCGCGAAGTAGCCGACGAGTTTGAAGCGCGGGACGGGCGGCAGCGGTTTGTGGCCGGTTCCATCGGGCCGACCAACCGCACGGCCACCTTGTCACCCGACGTGGAGCGACCCGAATTCCGGGCCGTGACCTACGACGGACTGCACGACGCCTACGCCCAGCAGATTCGCGGCTTGCTGAAGGGCGGGGCCGATCTGCTGCTGATCGAAACCATTTTCGACACCTTGAACGCCAAAGCCGCCTTATTCGCGGTAGAAACGGTGTTCAGCGGACTCGGGAGGCGCGTGCCCGTAATGGTTTCGGGCACCATTACTGACGCCTCGGGGCGCACCCTGTCGGGGCAAACGCCGGAAGCCTTCGCGGTGAGCGTGGCCCACGCCAAACCGTTTAGCCTGGGCCTGAATTGTGCGCTGGGAGCCGACCACCTGCGGCCCTACCTGCGCTCGATTGCCGAGAACACCGAGTCGCTGGTCAGCGTTCACCCCAACGCGGGCTTGCCCAACGCCTTCGGCGAGTACGAGGAATTGCCCGAACACACCGCCGAAGTACTGAGAACTTTTGCTGAGGAGGGCCTGCTGAACATCGTGGGCGGCTGCTGCGGCACCACGCCCGAACACATCCGCCAGATTGCGGCGGCGGTGGCCCCCTACGCCCCGCGCGGCCCGAAAAAGCTCGCACCCTTTTTGCGACTCAGCGGCCTGGAGCAGTTCGCCGTGACGCCGGAGACCAACTTCGTCAACGTGGGCGAGCGCACCAACGTGACCGGCAGCCCCAAGTTTGCCAAGCATATTCTGGAAGGCGACTACGACGCGGGTCTCAAAATTGCCCGCCAGCAGGTCCAAAACGGCGCACAGATCATTGACGTAAACTTTGACGAGGGCATGCTCGACGGCGAGGCGGCCATGATTCATTTCCTGAATCTGCTGGCTGGAGAACCCGACATTTCCCGCGTGCCGTTCATGCTGGATTCGAGCCGCTGGAGCATTCTGGAAGCCGGACTGAAAAGGGTGCAGGGCAAGGCGGTGGTCAATTCCATCTCGCTCAAAGACGGTGAGGAGGAATTCCTGAAGCGGGCCAGATTGCTGCGGCGCTACGGAGCCGCCGCCGTGGTGATGGCCTTCGACGAAACCGGACAGGCTGACAACCTGGAGAGGCGCAAAGAGATCTGCACGCGGGCCTACACGCTGCTGACCGAGCAGGCCGACTTCCCACCGCAGGACATCATCTTTGACCCCAACGTGCTGACGGTGGCCACCGGCATGAGCGAGCACGACCGCTACGCCCTGGACTTCATTGAGGCGACGCGCTGGATCAAGCGCAACTTGCCGGGCGCAAAGGTGTCGGGTGGCATCAGCAACGTGTCGTTCAGCTTCCGGGGCAACAACCATGTGCGCGAGGCGATGCACGCCGTCTTTCTGTACCACGCCATTCGCGCCGGGCTGGACATGGGCATCGTCAACGCCGGAATGCTGGCGGTGTACGACGAGATTGAGCCGGAACTGAAAAAGGCCGTGGAGGACGTGATCCTGGCCCGCACCCCCGACGCCACCGAGAACCTGATCGAGCTGGCTGACCGCTATAAAGGCATCAAACGCGAGGTCAGTGCCGTCAGCGAGTGGCGCGGCGGCAGCGTGCAGGAGCGCCTCAAGCACGCCCTGATTTCCGGCATCACCGATTTCGTAGACGCCGACGCCGAGGAAGCCTTCCAGCTTCTCAAGTCGCCGCTGCAAGTCATCGAGGGGCCGCTGATGGACGGCATGAACGTGGTCGGCGATTTGTTCGGGGCCGGGAAAATGTTTTTGCCGCAGGTGGTCAAGTCGGCCCGCGTGATGAAAAAAGCGGTGGCCTACCTGATGCCGTACCTGGAGGCCGAGAAAGCCGGAGGTAGCACCAGCAAGGGCAAAATCGTGCTGGCAACGGTGAAGGGCGACGTGCACGACATCGGCAAGAACATCGTGGGCGTGGTGCTGGCCTGCAACGGCTTTGATGTCACCGATCTGGGCGTGATGGTCAGCGCTGAGAAGGTGCTGGACGCCGCCAAAGAGCTGAACGCCGACATTATCGGGCTGAGCGGTCTGATCACGCCGAGCCTGGACGAGATGGCCAACGTGGCCCGCGAGATGACGCGGCGCGGTTTGACGACGCCGCTGATGATCGGCGGCGCGACGACCAGCCGCGCCCACACCGCCGTCAAGATCGATCCGGCCTACAACGGCGGGCCAGTGGTGCACGTACTGGACGCCAGTCGGGCGGTGGGCGTGGCGGGTGATTTGATTCAGCGGCGCGAAGAAATCACGGAGCGCGTCAAAGCCGAGTACGACATCCTGCGCGAGCGGCACGGCGAGCGCAATATCCGCCTGCTGAGCATTGATGAGGCCCGCCAGCGTGCGCCCAAGATTGAAGACAAGCCCGCCCCCGCTCCCCAGCAAGCAGGCCGCACGGTCATCGAGCAAGACCTCAGCGAGCTGCTCCCCTTCATAGACTGGACGCCGTTTTTCATCGCCTGGGAAATGCCCGGCGTGTATCCCAAGATTCTGCGCGATCCCTCAGTGGGCGTGGAGGCCCGCAAGCTCTACGAGGACGGCAAGGCGCTGCTGGCCAAGATCATTGCCGAGAAACGCTTCACGGCACGTGGAGTGATCGGGCTGTGGCCTGCGCGGCGGGTGGAAGATGACATCACCTTGCCCAAACACCACACTGCCTTTCACACCCTCCGGCAGCAGCGCGACCAGACGGTGCCCAACGCCGCCCTGGCTGACTTCGTTTCCGAGTCGCCCGACTGGATCGGCGGCTTCGCGGTGGGCATTCACGGCGCTGACGAGCTGGCCCGCGAGTATGCGGCGGCTCTTGACGATTACAACTCGATCATGGTCAAGGCGCTGGCCGACCGACTGGCCGAGGCCTTTGCCGAAAAACTGCACCAAGATGTCCGGCGTCAGTATTGGGGCTACGCGGAAAGTGAAACGCTGAGCGGCGACGACCTGATCAAGGAGCGCTACCGGGGCATCCGGCCCGCGCCCGGCTATCCGGCCCAGCCTGACCACACTGAGAAACGCACTTTGTTTGCTTTGCTGGACGCCCAGAGCGTCGGTATGGAACTCACCGAGAGCTGCGCCATGTTGCCCGCCGCCGCCGTGTCGGGGCTGTATCTGGCGCACCCAGACAGCAAATACCTGGCACTGGGCCGCATCGGGCGCGATCAGGTGGCCGATTACGCGGCCCGCAAAGGTTGGACGCTCGACGTTGCCGAGAAATGGCTCGCGCCCAACTTGGCCTACGACCCGCAGCCTGTGATCCCCAAAACAAAGCCTGAAACGGTGACGGCATGACTTCGGTTCTGGCCGAACCCGTGCAGACTGCGCCCAAACTCACCCGCGTCAGCGTGGAGTTGGTGCCGCGCAGCCGCACGTCGCTGCGAACCGAGCTGGCCGAACTCAGCAGCAGCCTCGGCAACGTGCAGGTGGTCAACATCCCCGACTTTTTGCGCTACCGGATGCGCAGCTGGGAAGCTTGTCAAATGGCTCTCGAACACGTGCCGGAGGCGATTCCGCACATTCGCGCCATCGACATCAATCCGCGTGAGCCGCTGAAGATGGGCGACTTTTTGCGCCAGCACAAAATCAGCGAAGTGCTGATTATCGAGGGCGACGCGCCCAGCGACATGAGCCAGCACACTTACGACGTGACCTCGCTGGACATCATCCGCAAATTTCGGCGCGAGCTGCCGGAGATCAAGGTCTGGGCGGGCCTCGACCCCTACCGCCAGAGTTTTGCCCGCGAGCGCGACTACGCCGAGGCCAAGCTGGAAGCGGGCGCGGTGGGCTTTTTTACCCAGCCGTTTTTCGACCGCCGCTTGATGGACGTTTGGGCCGAGCTGTTGCCCACCCAGCAAGTCTTCTGGGGCGCGACTTCAGTGACCACCGAGCGCAGTTTCAGCTACTGGCAAAACCGCAACAAGGCGGTGTTCCCGCGCCACTTCACGCCCACGCTGGACGCCAACCGCGCCTGGGCACAGGAAGTCCTCAGCTTTGCCTCAGAAGTCGGCGGCCACACTTATTTCATGCCGATCAAGGAGAGCCTCAGCGAATATTTGGGGGGGATTTTGTGAGTCAAGACCTTGCCACAGACAAAGCGCTCAAAACCCATCTCCGCGCCCTGCTGACTGAGCGCCAAGCCCATTTGAATCTGGACAATGTCTTGGACGACTTTCCCCTAGACCAAATCAATACGGATTTGGGCCTCCCTTACACGGCCTGGGGCCTGCTGTGGCATTTGTGGTCTACCCAGCGCGACATTTTAGAGTTTGTGCGTGACACCGATTACGCCGAGAAAGTTTGGCCCGCCGACTACTGGCCCAAAACGGCAGGCACGGCACAGAGTTGGCAGCAGACCGCCGAGGGTTTGCAAACCGATCTGGACGAGTTTCTGGCGCTGCTAGACAACGCTGACCCGTTTGCCGTAGTTCCCAACGGCGCTGAACCGGGCGGCGGCGGACAGACGTGGCTGCGCGAGGCGCTGCTGATCGCCGACCACAACGCTTATCACTTGGGGGAGGTGGTGGTGGTGCGGCGGTTACTGGACGCCAACAGCTAACGCTCCAGTGGCTTTTTGCTGCCGTCCGGCAAAGTATTGATCCATTTGAGGGTGACATTGAGCGTGCCCTCGGTACCTAGACGCGCCAAAATAATATTGGCGTCCGCCGTGACTTTGAGGCCGATTTGCAACCACAACTCATCGGGTTGATTGATGTCTTGTAGGCTTCGCGAAATGTCTGTGAGGGTGGGCAAGGCTTTCTTGAGGGCCGCTTGCAGCGTTTCCCCCACTTGCAAGAATGGGCCGCCGTCTTGACTGAGTTGACGGGTCTGCGAACCTTCCTGTTCACTCGCTTGAGCCAGTTCAAAATACAGAACCTGTCCATTTTCCAGTTCTACGCCGAGCTGATCGGCACTCGGAGATGCTGCTCGTTGAGTGGTTTGAACGGCGGGCTGGATTGGTTTTAGAGGCGCAATATCCGCAACGCGGTCAAGTTTTTTAGGCTGTTTGCCAGCGAATACATCTGCCGCCCGCACCGTTTCGCCAAAATCTAAACCAGTCAATCCTTCCAAGTAAGGAATACCGACTTGAAAAGTGCTGTACGGCCCCACTGGCAGCGCTTCAAAAGGAATGTTTTTGACGAACGGCGCTTGGCTGACGGTATAAGCGCTGGTCATCAAAGTTCCAGCGGCGTCACAGACCGCCACCACTTTCCAGAACTGCTGCGGGATTTGAATTTGGCGGTGCAGCGGGTCGTCGTCCGCAAAGATGGGGCCAGTCAAGACGGTGACTTTGAGGTTGTCCTTGTCAGTATTGGCGAAAATGAAATTCTCCAAGCCCTGCCACAACGTATCGCTTTGGTTGAATTCCCAATACTGCGGGCTGCAATTTGTCCAGTGAAAGGTGTCGTCGTTGGCCTGCTTCAGCACCTCACCCACGCCCCAGATCGGATCGCGGCGGCGTACCAGATGTCCCCGGTCAAAAAAGCCGTGTGCGCCGGGTTCATTGCTGTACATCTGGTTGCCAAGTTGAAATTCGGCGGGAATACGCGAATCGAAGTGCCATACGTCATTCTTGCGGGGATAATCGAACGACTGTGCGCCGTCTATATTGACCGCTGTGAAATAAGCCATATGGCGCTGCTGACTCATCACAACAGAAAAATGGCGGTACTTGAGTTCGACGCCGGAGCCGTCTGAGAGGGGTACGGCAGGCCCGAAGCACTCTACGGCTTTGCCCAAGTCGGGCAGCGGCACTGGGACGGCCAAAAAGTTGGGACCGTAGCCGTCACGGTCAGCGTAACTGTTGGGCGGAAAACTCGGCTGGCCGGTCTTATCGCCTACGGATTTGCCTCTCTCCAGCAATTCCGTGCTGTCCGAGTCCCCTGCATCCGAGTGGCCCGCGAATGTCACCAGATGGTCTTCGGTGGATGTTCCAGCGTAAGCGGGCTGGCCGTCGAGGTCGCTGACCCAGGCGCTCAAAATCGGGTGGGCCTCGGCCATTTGGCGCTTGCGAAGGTCGGCCACCAAGCTGGAAATGCGAATGCCCTGGTTGGCAATCCAAACGACCTGGTCGTCGCGGTAGCGGCCCGCTTCCGCCGCGCTGGTCCACTGCTTGGCATCAGTGACCGAGTCGCTGAGTGGGCGCAGGAGGTACTGCTTCTCACCGCCCTGCTCGCGGCTGCGCGGCACGGCGGCGTGGTGCAGCGCCACGACTTGCCACAGGTCATTAAACACCGGACTGCCGGAGTTGCCAGGCTGGGTATCGGTTTGATACCACAAGCGGTCATCTTTGGCCAGCAAGGGAAAATCGCCGCTGTCACCGACTTGCAGCACTTTATTTTCGCGCAGGGCGATTTGCTTGGGCTGGCCCTGCGGGTGGCCGATCACACTGACATCCAAGCCCACATCGGTTTTATGAGCGTCTCCGCTGAGGCGAAGGAAGCCCCAATCGGCCAACTCGCGTGTGTTGTTACCGGGACTGTCACTGCTGCGGGGCTCTAAAGCCACCAAAGCGTAATCCAGCGCCTCACTGTTCCAAAAGCCTTGCTGCGGCGCGAGGCGGAAGGTGTGGGCGGGGCTCCGGAGGCCGTGCAAGTCCAGTTCGTAGTCAAATACGGCGCTGGACTCGGCGGCCACCGCCAGCGAGGGCAGCACGTGCCAGTTGGTCAGCAGCAAATTCAGGCCCACCAGAAAGCCGGTGGCGCTGCCCCTTGGCGTTTTGATGAAGGCCACTGTTCGGGAGGCCAGCAAACCGCGCTGCAAATAGTTCACGTCGAGGAGGTCATTGGTGTTGCCGATAATCTGCTCCACGTCGCGGGCCGAGAGTGCTCCGCCAGCGCGGGCGGCGCTGCGCATCCGCTCGGACACGGCGCTGAGATTTTGCTTGGGCTGCGGGTCGCAGGTCGCCAGATCGTCTTGCACCTGCGGCGCAATGTCCACCATGCGGCGAATAGCTCTACCAATTGACCCAGCCGCGCTGAACGGTGACGGGCTGGCCTGCTCGGTCGTCTGCTCGGTTTCGTTCTGCATACGTTCCCCCACCTTCAGCTTAAACGGTGGGCGTCAAAGGAGCGTCAAACGGCTGAATCCACTCCCACTCAGAGCAGACCCTGCCGCAACGCTTTGACGGCGGCCTGGGTGCGGTCAGCGGCCTGCAACTTAATCAGCAGGTCTTGGACATGCAGCTTGACGGTGCTGACGCTGATGCCCAGTGCGGCGGCGATGTCTTTGTTGCCCTGCCCCTCGGCTATGAGTTTCAGCACGTCCATTTCACGCTCGGTCAGCGGGCTGATGGTGCCGGGGCGGCGCACCGCGTCCATGACATGCACCGCCACCTGCGGATCGAGGTAAGCGCTGCCCGCCGCCGCTGCGCGAATGGCCAGCAGCAGCAGATCGGGGCGGCCACTTTTGAGGCTGTAGGCTTCCGCGCCCGAAGCCAGCGCCGCGAAGACTTCCTCACGCAGGTTGTGGGCGGTCAGCATCACCACCCGCACGCTGGGCCAGCGCTTTTTGATCTCGGCGGTGGTCTGAATGCCGTCGATCCCCGGCAGGCCGATGTCCATCACCACCACGTCCACCACGCCGTATTCGTGGGCGAGCTGCTCCAGCACTTCCAAGCCTTCTTCTCCGCTGCGGGCCTCGGCCACCACCCGCAGTTCCGGCTCAAGATTGATGGCTGCCCGCAAACCGTCGCGGGTAAAAGAATGGTCTTCCACCAGCAAAATGCGGATGATGGCCGGACTGAGATCGGCGGTGCTGGGGGCAATCATGCAGGCTCCAAATGTTTGGGCAATTCGAGAGGCAAACTCAGCGAGAAGCAACTGCGGGGATCGGGCGGGCTGCTGCGGCAGTACTCCACCGCGCCGCCGTGAACTTCCAAAATACGCCGCGTCAGATACAATCCCAGCCCGCTGCCCGCGCCCGCACCGCTGCCACGGAAGCGCTGAAACAGCCCAGCTTGCCGTGAAGGCGGCACTCCCGGCCCCTGATCCGAAACCGTCAGCACGGCCCGGTCTGCCTCGGCGTGAAGGCTCAAGTAGATTGTTCCGCCCGTTGGACTGAACTTTACAGCATTATCGAGTAAATTTTGAATGGCGCGGCGCAGGTCATGGCGGCGGCCCAGCACCCGCAGCTCGGTGAGATCGGTTTGGAAGGTGAGCTGCTTGGCCTCGGCTCTTTCTTCGAGTTGCGACAGCACGCTCAGGCTCAGGCTCCTCAGTTCCACGCTCAGGAATTCTTCGGCCTCGCCGCCCTCGTATTTGGCCAGCAGCAGCAGTTGGTCGGCCAGCGACAGCAGCGTTTCGTTGGCCTCCAAGCCGTGGCCGAGGGTGCGGCGGTAATCTTCGGGCAGCGGGCCGTACGCTCCGCGCAGAGCCGACTGCATGTTGAGGGTATTGGCCATGATCGGCGTGCGGAGGTCGTGGCTAAAGGCGTAGATCAAATCGCGCATCACCTCGCTTTGCTGGCTCAGCAGACTTTTTTGGGCGTCCAGATCGTCGAGCAAGGTGGTGCGCTCCAGCAGGGGTTGCAGCGCCCGCACCGCCTCACTCAGCACCTCGGGGCCGACTTGCGGGCGCTCAATCCGAATGGGCAAATCGGCTTGGCGGGGCCGCGTGAAGTGGGAAAGCCACACCGCCGAATCCGGCACTTGTTCAGCGCTGCCCTCCCCGATGTCCACCCGCGCCGCGCCGCTCAGCACCTCCAGCGCTCCGGCTGCCCGCCGCACGAAGTCGGCTTGTCCATACGGGCCGCTGACCGTTTGGATCAGGGTTCGCAGGCCGCGCTCGCGGGTTAGCCGCCGCTCTTCTTCGGCGAACCTTGCCGCCCGCGCCGAGGCGGTTTGTGCCCGCAGGCTCAGCAAACCCACCAGCAAAGCGGCCAACATACTCACCGAGCGGTTGACCAGGGTCGCCGAAGTCAGGCCTTCGCGCAGCGCGTTGCTCAGGCCCGCCAGCAGGTTGCCCAGCAGCGCCAGCCCCACCATGCTCCAGATCAGCTTGCGGCTGCCGCCCAGCGCCGAAAGCGCCACCGGAGCGCTGAGCAGGGTACCCACCACCCAACTGGCCGGCGTCAGCAGGTCGGCGGCGATGGTCAGACCGATCAGCGCCGCGCTCATCCCAGTGACGGCCCGCTGCGAGGGCGACCACTCCAGCGGTCCGGCGGCAACTACAGGACTTGGAGGTGAAGTATCGGCGCTGAACACCGCTTGAGGGTAGCGCGAGTCGGCCCAAGAAAATACCTCTGGGGGAAGCGCTCCGCCTGCCACTTAAAGCTGGCCGTCGGCAGGCGGCAGCGCTGGGGGCGCGGGTTGCAGCCGGAAGGTGACGCCCTGCGGCGAAACGAAGCAGGTAAACGCCGGAAAGCGCTCTTTACCGCCCACCACCAAGTTGGCCGCGACGCTGGCCGTCCATACTTTTAGGCTGCCCTGCGGGCTGCTGGGCCGCACCGTACTGGGCAACACCTTGAAGCTGCCCCCAGACACCGGCATCCCGAGCAACTGAGAAGCCGCCGCGAACTGCTGGGCCGAAAACGCCACCGTGCAGCGTTCCACCACCGCCGAAGTCTGGCTTTCCAAGGGATCAGCCGGAACCCACCACGCCCAGCCGATGAGGCCGGCGATCAGCAGGGCGGCGGCCAAACCCAGCCACAACCCAGCCGAAGATGGCCTGCGCTGAGGCCGGGAAAACGACGATGGACGGCTGCCTAACATGGCTTCAGCCTGCGCCGCCGCTGCCCGCTTGTGTACTGGCCATTTGGCCATCCGCTTGGTCAACTGGATATAGCTGCTTCTGGACAGCGGGACTAGTTTAAGCCCATGTCAGATTGCTGCTTGCCGCCGCGTCCCCTTCCCTATGTACTCCGCTTTGCTTCAGCCGCAGCCGTAAACATATGACGGCCCAACCACCGCTGAACCCGCCGCCGCACACCCCGCAGCCGCAGCTACAACCACAGCCGCGCCGCAGACAACGCGTCCGGCGCTGGCTGCTGGATGAGCAGACTGCCGCCCAGCAAGGCCCCTATGAAGAGGAACAGGCGGTGCAGGCCCATCAGCACCAGCGCCCTTGGTGGCAAGTCATGTGCCTGACCGGGGTGGACTACTTTTCCACGCTGGGCTACCAACCCGGCATCGCGGCGCTGGCGGCGGGAGCGCTCTCGCCGGTTGCCACCTCGGTGCTGGTGCTGCTGACCCTTTTCGGAGCCTTTCCGGTGTACGCCCGCGTGGCGCAGGAAAGCCCGCACGGCGAGGGGTCGGTCAGTATGCTCGAGCGGCTGCTCAGCTTTTGGCCCAGCAAGCTTTTGGTGCTGGTGCTGCTCGGCTTCATGGCCACCGATTTTATTATCACCATCACGCTGTCTGCCGCCGACGCCAGCGCCCACCTGATTGAAAACCCCTTTTTCAAATCGCTGCTCAGCGGCCAGCAAATCGCCGTGACCGTCGGCTTGGTGGCGCTCCTCGGCGCAGTATTCTTACGCGGTTTTCGGGAAGCCATCGGCATCGCGGTGGTGCTGGTGGGCATTTATCTGGTGCTCAACAGCGTGGTGGTGGTGCGCTCGTTTGTGGAAGTGGCCCACCATCCCGAAGTCTGGACGCAGTGGCACGACGCCCTATTCCGCCAGCAATCCAGCCCGTTTGGCCTGCTGCTAATCGCGCTGCTGGTGTTTCCCAAACTGGCGCTGGGCCTGTCCGGCTTTGAAACCGGCGTGGCCGTCATGCCGCAGGTGCGCGGCGCGGCAGCCGACACCGAAGCGAGTCCGGTTGGCCGCATTGCCAACGCCCGCAAGCTGCTGCTCAGCGCGGCGCTGATCATGAGCGTGTTTTTGGTGCTGACCAGTTTGACCACCACCCTGCTGATTCCGCCAGCCGCCTTTCAAGCTGGCGGCGCGGCCAACGGACGGGCGCTGGCGTACCTGGCCCACCTGTATCTGGGCGAGAAGTTCGGCACCGTCTACGACTTTTCCACCATCGCCATTTTGTGGTTCGCGGGAGCTTCGGCGCTGGCGGGCCTGCTCAATATCGTGCCGCGCTTTTTGCCGCGCTACGGCATGGCCCCCGAGTGGACGCGCCGCCAGCGCCCGTTGGTGCTGATCTTCGGGATGCTGGCGCTGCTGATCACTCTGATCTTCAAAGCCGATGTGGACGCGCAGGGCGGAGCCTACGCCACCGGCGTGTTGGTGCTGATGACCAGCGCCTCTATCGCGGTGACGATTGCCGCTTTCCGCAAAAGGGAATGGCAGCGCTTTCCCTTCGCTCTCATCGCCCTGATTTTTCTGTACACCACCGTCGCCAACAGCATCGAGCGGCCCGACGGGTTGTTTATCGCCTCGTTTTTCATTTTGGCGATTTTGGCCGTCAGTATCGCCTCACGGATTTTGCGTTCGTTCGAGGTGCGGGTCAGCAGCGTGGAACTCGACGAATCAGCTCTCAGCTTGCTGCGCGAGTTTAGGGTTCGGCCCCTGCGGCTGGTGTCGCACTACCCGGGCCTGAGTACGCCGCAGGAATACCACACCAAGGAAGTGCTTGCCCGCCAGCTCGCCCACTTGCCCGAGGACGCGCCGTTTTTGTTTTTGGAAGTCAGCATCGACGACGCCAGCGAGTTCAGCGACGTGGTGGAAGTCAGCGGGGTCAAAATCGGGCCTTACTTCATCCTGCGGGCCAGAGGGTCGAGCGTGCCCAACACCATCGCTGCCCTGCTGCTGCACCTGCGCGGCAACGGTGCGCCGCCGCAGGTGTATATGCGTTGGAGTGACGACTCGCCGCTGAGCCTCGCCTTCCGGTTTTTGCTGGAAGGACGCGGCGATATTCCGCCGATTACCCACGAGATTTTGCGCCGCGCCGAGCCCGACAAGCAGCGCCGCCCGATTGTGCATGTCGGCGGGTGAGGGCAGGCGGCCAAGCTCAAGCCCGTCTCAGCGGTCTTCAATCACCAGCGCGTCATCTGGCAAATTCAGCTTGGTCTGGTCGCGCAGCATCTGCACGAAGTTGGGCAGCACTTCGCTGCTGACGTGCTTGGCTGCGTTCCAGACCTCGGAGCGCAGCAGAGCACGCCCGCAGTGGAGGTAAGCCTCCTCGACGTGAATGACGAACAGACTGCGCGGCAACTGGCCTTTGTAGGCGAAGCGGGCCAGCAGCGCCGGATCGGTGGTGATCTGGGCGGTGCCGTTGACCCGGAAGGACTCGCTGACGCCCGGCACCAAAAAAATCAGGGCGACGGACGGACTCGCCAAGATGTTGCGGACGCTGTCGATCCGGTTGTTGCCGGGGCGGTCGGGCAGCAGCAGGGTTTTTTCGTCTTGCACGTACACGACTTGGCCCACATCGCCGCGCGGCGAGCAGTCGAGTCCATTCGGGCCGCCGGTCGCCAGCACCACCAGAGGAGACACCGCGATAACGCGGGCAAAGTCGGCGCTGATGCGGTCACTGGTTTTGGCTTTCACGGCGGCGCTGGGCTCACGGTAAAGCGGGCTGAGCCGCTCAGGGCTGAGCAAGTGGGCAGGGTCGAGGTGCATGGGCAAGTATGGCGCTTTGAGCTGAATTCTATGGCCAAGCCTTACACTACGCAGATGACTGGCCCCAAACGTCCATCCAAGAAAACGAGCACCAAGAAACCGGCCTCACGCCGAGGCGGAGCCAAATCGGCCCGTGAACTCGCTAAGACCGGCCCCTCGCGTCCGGGCGGCCCCAGCAAAGACCTCCGTAGCGCCGAAGGGCGGGCCGGAAGCAAAGCCAGCGACGCCCGCCAGACCGCCAGGCCCACCAGCAGCGGCTTGGGCGGCAGCGGCCACACCGACACCGAGCAGCCCAGAGACCGCCTTGAGCAGCGCACTCAGACCCGCACCGGCTCTGGCTCCGCCGCAGGGTATAGAGGCCACACCAGACAAAAACCCGGCTTCGGCCAGCGGCAATTCTCCAATCAGAAACCTGTCGGCCCCAAAGGCGCGGCCATCGGCGTCACCTTGGACGCTCCCGCGCCGGACACGGTGTTTTACGACCTCGAAAAAGCCCCGCACTCCTTCCCCGACAGCAACCTCAAACGGGTGGCGGCCCGCATTTTGTTAGACCGGCAAAAGCCCTGGCGCTACCGGCCTTTTCCTTTTCCGCTGTTTACCGACAAGGGCAACGAGCAGACTTTTTACTTTGATTTTTATGTCTACGACAACATGGACATGATTCTCAAACTGGTGTTGGTGGCTCCCCGCGAATCGGCGGAAATCTGGGACAAGATCGGGCGCTTCAAGCGGCAGTACCCGATGTACAGCTACGAACTGTGGACGCCCGAAAAGTTGGCGCAGTTGCAAAAGCCGCGCTCACGCATGGGGTTTTGAAAGCTCAATAGAGCTGCAAAGCGACTTACAACTTGATTCTCAACAAAGAGCCAAGTTCCACCATTTTGTGCCGCGCACGCATTGGGCGCGGCTTTTTGGGTGCCGAGACAAACAGTACGCCTAGACAAATCTCTGAGATGAAGCCTGTGTGTAACGTTTGCCCTTAAGAAAACGAAACTCACCTGCTAGGCTCAGCACGCAGCCGAGGCCGAGCGCCACACGCTGCTTATTCCAACCTGCCAATTGAGGCCGCCTGTTGTTCCGGGCGGCTTTCTAAAGAAAACGAAGGAGCCACCCATGACCCAGTTCGAGCAGCCCCCCATCCAGATCAGACCCGGCAATCCCGATCCACTCGGCGCGACCTGGGACGGTCACGGCACCAATTTTGCACTCTACAGTGAGCACGCTTTAGCGGTCGAGTTGTGCCTCTTTGACGAGGGCGGCGCGGAGACCCGCTTGCCGCTCACCGAGCAGACCGCCTTCGTGTGGCACGGCTACGTGCCGGGCGTTCATCCGGGCCAGCGCTACGGCTACCGCGTGTCGGGCGAGTACGCTCCTGAGCGCGGGCTGCGCTTTAATCCGAATGTGGTGCTGCTCGACCCCTACGCCAAAGCGGTGGAAGGCACCGAGCAGTTTAAGCAGGGCGTGTTTGCTTATGTGCCGGGCGACGAAGACAACCAGCCGCAAACCGAAGACCAGCGCGGCGCACCGCTGGGCCTGGTGGTCGATCCCGGTTTCGACTGGCAAGGCGACCAGCCGCCCAAAGTGCCGTTTCACCAGTCGGTGATTTACGAAGCCCACGTGCGCGGCCTGACCATGACCCACCCCGAGGTGCCCGAAGAGTTGCGCGGCACTTACGCCGGAATCGCCAACCCGCCGACGCTGAAGTACCTCAAAGAACTCGGCATCACGGCCATCGAACTGATGCCGGTGCATTTGCACGTGGACGATCCGTTTTTGCTCGACAAGGGACTGGACAACTACTGGGGCTACTCGACGCTGAGCTTTTTCGCGCCGGAAGTGCGCTACTCGGCTGCGGCCCGCGCAGGCGACCCACAGGGCGTGATTGCCGAATTCAAGGGCATGGTCAAGGCGCTGCACAAAGAGGGCATCGAAGTCATCTTGGATGTGGTCTACAACCACACCGCCGAAGGCAACCACCTCGGGCCCACCATGAGCTTTAAGGGCATCGACAACCCCACCTATTACCGTCTGGTCACCGGCAACGAGCGCCACTATTTCGATTACACCGGCACCGGCAACAGCCTGAACGTGCGCCATCCCCAGACGCTGCAACTGATTATGGATTCGCTGCGCTACTGGATCACCGAAATGCACATCGACGGCTTCCGCTTCGATCTGGCCTCCACGCTGGCACGCGGCCTGCACGAAGTCGATCAGCTCTCCAGCTTTTTTACCATCATCCACCAAGACCCGATCATCAGCGGGGTCAAGCTGATTGCCGAGCCGTGGGACGTGGGCGAGGGCGGCTATCAGGTGGGCAACTTTCCCGTCAACTGGGCCGAGTGGAACGGCATTTACCGCGACGACATGCGGGCCTTCTGGCAGGGCAACGGTGGACTAGCCTCGGAAATCGGCTACCGCCTGACGGGCAGCAGCGACCTCTATCAAAACGACGGGCGCAAACCGTACGCCTCGATCAATTTCATGACCGCTCACGACGGCTTTACCCTGCGCGACACGGTCAGCTACAACGAAAAGCACAACGACGCCAACCAAGAAGGCAACAACGACGGCCACAACGACAATAAATCCTGGAATTGCGGCGCGGAAGGCCCCACCGAAGACCCCGAGGTCGAAGCCCTGCGCTCACGCCAGCAGCGCAACATGCTGGCGACCCTGATCTTGTCTCAGGGCACGCCGATGATTTTGGGCGGCGACGAGATGGGCCGCACCCAGGGCGGCAACAACAACGCTTATTGCCAAGACAACGAAATCAGTTGGTACGACTGGGACAACGTGGACGAGCCTCTTTTGGCCTTTACCAAGAAGCTGCTGACCTTGCGCCGCGAGCATCCGGCGCTGCACCGCCGCAAGTTCTTCGCGGGGCGCAATATTCGCGGCGAGGACATCCGCGATATCGTGTGGCTGCGCTTTGACGGCGAGGAGATGACCGACAGCGACTGGCAAAGCGCTGAAACCCAGAGCATGGGCGTGTTCCTCGACGGCAACGGCCTCAACGACGTGGATCAAATGGGCAACCCCGTTCAAGACGATCACTTGCTGCTCCTGCTCAGCAGCACTTACATCGATTTGCCGTTTACCTTGCCAGAGTTGGGCGGCTGCGACGAGTGGGAATTACTGCTCGACACCTACGACGACGCCGCCGAAGAGCGGGTCAAAGCCGGCAATGAAACCACCCTGCACGCCCGCAGCGTCAAGCTGTACCGCTGTACCCGCAGTGAACCGCTTCCCAATCTGTAATCGAGTGTCTCTCAGATTGAATGAATAAAAGATGAGCAAAGAGCCGCCCCCGTTTTCCTGAGCTGGGCGGCTTTTTCGCCGCAGGGCGCTCACACCTCTGCCCAGCCATTGAGGGCTTTCTCACCGGCCTCGCCGTGTCATTGGCGTAGCGTAGACACAAATGCCGGGTGAATCTCGGTGACCCGCTTGGCCCGCGTGCCGCACGCTTAACCACACTTGAGCGCCGCCTCTCCTCCTCAATGAGGTCTTTCGAATGTCCAATTTTTCCACTGCTCCCGCTCCGCCCGCTTTCAAACCCGTCTCTCAGCCCCTCTCCAGCGGTGAGCGTCTCGGCGCACAGGTCTTGCCGGACGGCACCGGCACCCGCTTCCGGGTCTGGGCCACCGAAGTACAGGACGTCGCCGTGAGAATCGGCGGCACCGATTACCCGATGGAGCGCAGCGGCGACCCCGATCACGACTGCATTCACCAGACCGTCTTGCCAGTCGGTGCCGGCACCCGCTATCAGTTTGTCTTGGGCGGCGTGCCCACCCCCGATCCCTACGCCCGATTTTTGCCGGGCGGCGTTCACGGCGAGGCCGAGGTGATCGCCTTTAATGTCCACGACTGGAAAGACGTCAATTGGGACGGCGTTCCGCTGGATCAGTGCGTTTTTTATGAGCTGCACGTCGGCACCTTCACGCCGGAAGGCACTTATCAGGCGGCTCAAGCCAAACTGCCGGAGCTTAAGGCACTGGGCATCACGGCCGTCGAACTGATGCCGCTGGCCGCCTTCGCGGGCGAGTACGGCTGGGGCTACGACGGGGTGGCCCTCTACGCGCCGCACGCGCCGTATGGCCGCCCTGAAGACCTCAGGCGCTTCGTCGACGCCGCCCACAACATTGGGTTGGCGGTCTTTTTGGACGTGGTCTACAACCATTTTGGCCCCGACGGCAATTACCTCAAAAATTACAGCCCCAAGTATTTCACCAGCAAGTTTCAGAGCGCTTGGGGCGAGGGCCTCGATTATGCCGAGCGCCACATGCGCCGCCTGATTACCGAAAACGCCCAGATGTGGCTGCGCGATTACCACTTCGACGGCCTGCGCCTAGACGCCACCCAGAGCATGCCCGACGACTCCGAGGTGCATATTTTGCAGGAGCTGGCTTCAGAAGTGCACGGGCTGGGCGGCCACCACCTGATGCTGGCCGAGGATTACCGCAACTTGCCGATGCTGGTCACGGACTACCACCTCGACGGCATCTGGGTGGACGACTTTCACCACGAAATGCGGGTCACGCTGACCGGCGATCAGGACGGCTACTACGCGGCCTTTCAGGGCGGAGCGGCGGCGCTGGCCAACACCATCAACCGGGGCTGGACGTATGAAGGCCAAACTTGGCCGATGGAAGACCACGCCCTGCCCGGCAACTTGCGCGGCAAACCCGCTGACGCGTTGCCAGCGCCCAGTTTCGTGTATTTTATCCAGAACCACGACCAGATCGGCAACCGCGCTCAGGGCGACCGAATGACCGACGTGGAGCGCGTCTCGGTGGCCGCTTTCCGGGGAGCCAGCACAGTCCTCCTCGCCCTGCCGATGACGCCGCTGATTTTTCAGGGCCAAGAATGGGCCGCCAGCACACCGTTTCCCTTTTTCTCCAACCACCACGGCCAACTCGGTGAACTGGTCAGCGAGGGGCGCAAAAAAGAATTCGGGCACTTTGAAGGCTTTTCGGGCCATGTGCTCGACCCACAAGACCGCGCCACCTTCGAGCTGGCCAAACTCGACTGGGCCGAGAAACGGGACGGCGAACATGCCCAGACGCTTCGGACGTATCAGCAGTTGCTGAACTTGAGAAAAACCGACCCGGTGCTGAGTGGCCGCTCACGTCACGCACTGACGGCGGGGCACGTGGACGCGGTGTTGTGGGTGCGCTGGACAACCGACGAAGGTGAGCGGGCGCTGCTGTGGAACACCGGCAAGACCGCTCTGACCGCGTCCAAACTCGACTTGCCCTTCGACTTGCCTCCCAGCCTGACTTTTCACAGCGAGGGCAAGCCCACCCCCACGCTGGGAGCCGGTGAAGCTGTGATCTTGGGCAACGGATGACGGCGGCGCTCACCGAAACTCAGCTTACAGAGATGCACACGCCGCAGATTCCCCGCGCCACCTACCGCCTGCAACTGCACGGCCCCATCACGCTGCCCAGCGGCAAAACCGCCCGCTTCGATTTCAGGGACGCGGCCAGAGCGGTGCCTTATCTGGCCCGCCTGGGCATCAGCACGCTTTACCTCTCCCCCATCTGGCAGGCCGCGCCGGGCAGCTCGCACGGCTACGACGCCACCGACCACAGCCGAGTCTCGGACGAGTTGGGCGGCGAAAAGGGGCTGCGCAAGCTCTGGCAAACCGCCAAAGCGCAGAACATGACCATCATCGCCGACTTTGTGCCCAACCACATGGGCATCGCGGGCGGCCATAACCCGTACTGGGAAGATGTCCTGCGCCACGGACAAGCCAGCCGCTACGCCCACTTCTTCGACATTTCGTGGGAACCTCTCAAGCGGGCGCTCAGCGGCAAAGTGCTGCTGCCGGTGCTGGGCGATCAGTACGGGCGGGTGCTGGAGCGCGGCGAGCTACAGGTGGTGCGGATCGGCGGCGCACTCGGCCTGCGCTACTTCGAGCGCACCTTTCCGCTCTCGCCGCGCCAGAACGCCCCGATTCTCACGCGGGCCTGGACGCTCGCCAGCCAACTCGACGCTTCGCCCCAAAATGAAGAAGCCCGCGCCGACCTCGCTTCGCTGGCGCTGCAAGCCGCCCATTTGCCGCGCAGCCAGGACAACCTGACCAGCGAAGACAAACAAAGCCGCGCCCGCGAAACCGCCGTGATCGAGCGCCGCCTTTCGCGCCTCGCCGAGATCCCGGCGATTGCCGCCGCGCTGGACACCGCACTGAGTGAGCTCAACGCCGATCCCACGCGCCTCGACCAGCTCATCACCGAGCAAAATTACCGGCTGAGCTACTGGAAAGTCGCTTCCGAGCAAATCAATTACCGCCGCTTTTTTGACATCAACGACTTGGCGGCGCTGCGAATCGAAGACCCCCGCGTCTTCGAGTGGGCGCACTCCAAACTGTTTGAACTCATCAAGGAAGGCGTCATCGCAGGCGTGCGGCTTGACCACACCGACGGTTTGTACGACCCCGCCGGTTACTTCCAGACGTTGCAGGAGCGGGCCGCACAGGTGCTGGGTGTGCCTTACGCGGCGGGCGACCGACCACTGTACGTGCTGGCCGAAAAGATTCTGGAACCCGGCGAGCGCTTGCCCAACTGGCCGATCTACGGCACCACCGGCTACGACTTTTTGGCGCAGCTCGGCGGCGTGTTCGTGGAGAGCGGCAACGAGGAAGAGATCAGCGGGATTTACCGGCGCTTTACCGGCGACCGCAAAAGCTACGGTCAGACGCTGCACGACACCAAAGAATTTATTCAGCGGGTCAGTCTCGCTTCCGAAGTCAATGTGTTGGCCGAGCACCTCGAGCGGCTGGCCGAAGCGGATTTGCGCTGGCGCGACTTTACTTTAAGCAGCCTGCGCGAGGTGCTGCGCGAAGTCATCGCGGCTTTTCCGGTCTACCGCACTTATGTCCGGCTCGACGGGCGCGAGGGCGGCGACGACGCCAAGATTGGCCACGCCATCAAAGACGCCCGCAGGCTCAACCGCGAACTCGACGGCAGCCTATTCGACTTCCTGAGAGCCGTGCTGACGCTCGACGCCCCCGATCTGGAGAGCCGCGAGCGCTACGCCGAATTTGCCTTCAAGTTCCAGCAACTCACCGGCCCGGTGACGGCCAAAGGCGCGGAAGACACCGCCTTTTACCGCTACGGACGGCTGCTGTGCCTCAACGAAGTCGGCGGCGACCCGGCCATTTTCGGCACGCCGCCGCGCACCTTTCACGCGCAGGCCCGCGAGAGGGGCGAAAAGTGGCCGCACGCCATGCTGAGCACCAGCACCCACGACACCAAACGCGGCGAAGGCACCCGCGCCCGCATCGCGGTGCTGAGCGAGATGCCGCAGACGTGGGCGGCTTACCTCAGCCACTGGGGCAAGCTGGCCCGCGCCTTTGAGCGCGAACTCCCAGAAGGCGCACGCGCTCCCAGCAGCGTAGACCAGATGATGTTTTTTCAAAACGTGCTGGGCGCTTGGCCGCTGAGCGGCGCACTCACCGATTTGCCTGACCGCCTGAGCGCCGCCATGCTCAAATCGGCCCGTGAAGCCAAGCAGCACACCTCATGGGCCGCGCCCGACGCCGCTTATGAAGAAGCGCTGGACAATTTGATTCGCGGCCTGCTGGCTTCCAGCGAGTTCGTGGACAGCGTCAAGATTTTTCACGAGCAGATCAGCTCCTACGGCGCACAAAACAGCCTCTCGGCGGCGCTGGTGCGCCTAACGGCCCCCGGCGTGCCCGACACCTATCAGGGCAGTGAAAGCTGGAATCAGGCGTTGGTCGATCCCGACAACCGCCGCCCGGTGGACTACGCCCGTCTTCAGGCGCTCCTGCGGCGCACCGAAGAGCGCCACGCCAAAGAGCCGCTGGGGCTCGCAGCAGAGTTGCTGAGGAACTACGGCAACGGCGGCATCAAACTGCTGACCACCTGGGCGGCCCTCTCCGAGAGGCGCAGCAATCCTGAGTTGTTCGGGCTGGGGAATTACCACGCCCTCAGCGGCGGCAAGCACCTGCTGGCCTTCTCGCGGCAATTGGGCGATCAACTGGCCGTCACACTGGCCCCGCGCCTGACCTACAGCCTGACCAAAGGCCAAACGCCCTGGGCGCTGGGCGAGGTGTGGGGCAGCCGCACTTTGGCCCTCCCCAGCGGCGCTTACCGCAGCGCTATGACCGGCGAGCGCTTCCGGGTGCGCGGCGACAAGATCGCGCTGGCCAAGGTGCTGGAATTTTTTCCGGTGGCGCTGCTTATCCGGGAATGAGCGGGGCCTTTTTGACTGATCTTCCCAAATAGCTATACTGCTCAGCAGCGCTGCGGCAACTGGCGCTGAACGTGGGGGCCACCACGGGGAAGCCGCAGCTTAGCCAGATCGCACGCCTGGGTCAGACCTCTCCGCTCCTGTCACTGCGATGTGCAGCGAAGCGGAGGGGTCTACTTTCTCTTTTGACTCAGGAGCGGCCATGTCAGATTCAGTTCAGCATTCCCAAAAGCAAGCCCTCATCTCGGTCAGCGACAAGTCCGGCGTCGTTGAATTTGCCCGCGCCCTCACTGAGCAAGGCTGGGCCATCCTATCTACCGGCGGAACCCTCAGTGCCCTGCAAGCGGCGGGCGTTCCGGCAACCAAAGTGGCCGACGTCACCGGCTTTCCCGAAATCTTGGATGGCCGGGTCAAGACCTTACACCCCAAGATTCACGGCGGTATTCTGGCCCGGCGCACGCCCGAGCACCTCTCCGAACTCGCCGAGCACAGCATCGGGCCGATTGATCTGGTGTGCGTCAACCTCTATCCGTTCCGCGAAACAGTGGCGTCGGGGGCCGACTTAGAGACGGCCATTGAAAACATAGACATCGGCGGCCCGGCCATGATTCGCGCCGCTGCCAAGAACTTTGAGAGCGTGCTTATCTTGGTTGACCCCGCCGACTACCCGCTGGCCCTGCAGGCCGAGGTTTCGCAGGGCCAGCGCCGTCACCTCGCGGCCAAAGCCTACGCCCACACCAGCAGCTACGACGCGGCGATCACGGCTTATTTGTCTGAACCATCAGGCGACAGTCTTTCTGGCGACAGTATCTCCGGCGAAGATTTCCCAAAAGAAGTCAGCTTGCCCCTCACCCAGATTGCCGATCTGCGCTACGGCGAAAACCCCCACCAGCAGGCCACCGTCTACCGCCTCGGCGCTCAGACCGGGCCGGTGCTAGACGCCGAGGTGCTGAGCGGCAAGGCCATGAGCTTCAACAACTACGCCGACACCGACGCGGCGTGGGCGCTGGTGAGCGATTTTGGCGCAGATCAAGCGGCTTGCGTGGCCGTCAAGCACGCCAACCCCTGCGGCGTGGCAGTTGCGGCCACTCCGAAAGAAGCCTGGGAACGCGCCCGCGACGCCGATAACCTCAGCGTGTTTGGCGGCGTGGTAGCGATCAACCGGCCCATTGATCTGGAGACGGCCAAAGCCACCAGAGGCACCTTTCTGGAAGTGCTGATCGCCCCCAACATCGACGCAGACGCCCTGACTTGGCTGCGCGAAAAGAAACCCGACTTGCGGGTGCTGCGGGCAGGCAAACGTCTGGCATCTGGACTGGATTACCGCCCGCTCATCGGCGGCTTTCTGGCCCAAAAACGCGACGAGCGGCTGTGGGATGACCTGTGCCCTAAAGTGGTGACAGCCAAGCAGCCCAGCGAGGCCGAGTGGAAAGACTTGGCCTTCGCGTGGCTGGTCGCCAAGCACGCCCGCAGCAACAACGTGGTGCTGGCAAGAGGCGGCGTCACGGTGGGCATCGGCGCGGGGGCGGTCAGCCGCATCTGGGCCGCCGAGCGGGCGGTGCAGAACGCGGGCGAAGGAGCACGCGGCGCGGTGATGGCTTCCGAAGCGTTTTTCCCGTTCGACGACGTGGTGCGGCTGGCCGGCAGCGTGGGAGTCAACGCCATCATTCAGCCGGGCGGAGCCAAGCGCGACCCGGAAGTCATCGCCGCTGCCAACGAACTCGGGATCAGCATGGTGCTGACCGGCTCGCGGCACTTCAAGCATTAGGATCATGGCAACAGCTGAAGGGCGGGGGTTGAATGCAGCTTCTGGGTAAACCGCTGGCGGCGGGCGTGACGGCGGAGGTGCGGGCGCGGCTCCTGACACTGGGAGCGCTGCATCTGGTCAGCGTGGTGGCGTCGGGCGATCCGGCCACGCTGGTGTATGTGGAGAGCAAGCGCCGTCAAGCTGAAAAACTCGGCGTGCGTCTGAGTGTGCGCGACCTCGGTGCGGGGGTCAGTCAGGCCGAACTGCACCGCGTTCTGCGCGAACTCTCGGACGATGAGACGGTTCACGGCGTCGTCTTGGAGTTGCCGCTGGCCCCGGCACTCGACCCCGACGCGGCGCTGCGCCAGATCGTTCATCCCAAAGATATAGAGGGCCTGACGCCCGCCAATTTGGCGTTGGTCTCGGCGGGCCGCGAGTCCGAAGCCCTGCTGCCCCCCACCCCGCGCAGCGTGCGCTTTTTGCTCCGCGAAGCGCTGGAACTCTCGGGTGCGAGGGTGGCCATCATCGGGCCGGGCCGCACGGTGGGCCGCCCCCTGGCTTGGATGCTCAACAACCGGGGCGCGACGGTGACGCTGTGCAACGAATTCACCCGCGATCTGGGGGGCGTGCTTGAGAGGCAAGACGCGGTGGTGGTGGCAGTGGGCCGCGCCGGACTGCTCAGACCCGAACACGTTTTGCCGCACCACGTCGTGATTGACGCGGGCATCAACGTCACCGAAAGTGGCGTCGTCGGTGACGTGGCTCCCGAAGTCGGCGAGATCGTGCGAGCCTACACGCCTGTGCCCGGCGGCGTTGGCCCACTGACCAGCGCGTTGATGTTTCAAAACCTGGTGCGGGCGGTGAGATTGCAGCGGGGAGAGAAAGTGGAGTGAGCAATACCAAAAGGGCGCACCTGCAGGCACGCCCCTTTTTTTATCGCTCACTGCTTCTTAAATGCTTTCCACTTCAAACTTCAGGTGCTGCTCTGCCGTCTCCGCGTTGGGGTCGCGGCCTGAGAAGGTGGCGTATCCGGCGCGTTCGGGCAACAGGTAGCTTTGCTGCACGCGGCGCAGGTCTTCAAGCGTCACCTTCATCATGCGGGCTTTGTAGTCTTCTTGCCGGTCGGCACTGAATCCGGCGAGGTCGGAGAAAATCCGGCTGCGGGCCACACTGTCGGCGCTCAGGAGGGGGTCAAGCTGGCGGCTGGCACTCAGGATCGCCTCGGTGAGTTGGCGCTCGCCCAGATCGTCACTGCTCAGAAACTCATCCAGCTTGCCGAACACTTCGAAGGTGCGGCCAATGTGAGGGTCGCGGAAACTGGTCAGATCAAACGCGCCGGTGCGCGGATCGAAGCTGGCTCCGCCGCCGTATGCGCCGCCCTTCTCGCGCAGTTCCTTGAGCAGGTATTCGGTTCGCAGGAGTTTGCTGAGCACCAGCAAGGCCGGGCTGTCGGCATGGACATAAGGCACGGTGGCAAACGAAACGGCGTTGTAGGCCACCGGCGTGTCCATGGTGCGGGCCTGCGGAACATGAGGGGCCAGCGCGGGGGTCAGGGTCTGCCGCACCGCGCCGCCGAACAGCTCGGCCAGCGGCGACAGATCGAGGGCCAGATCGTTTTCAGAGGCGCTCAGCACCAAGCGGGCGCTGGCGGTGGTGACGACCTTGCTCAGTTCTTCCAAACGGCTTTGCAGTTCGCTCCAGTCGCCTGCCGCCTGCCACGCCTGATAGCGCTTGAAGGCGGTGACGCCTCCCTGAAGCTCGCCCAGCGCTTCCAGCGGGCTGACCTGCGCTCCGGCGAGGGTGGAGGCATACGCCGAACCGTTGCCGATGATGCTGGAACGCATTCCCGAGACCCGCTGATTGACCAGCTGGGCCAGACGCTCAGCGCTGAATTTGGGCGCGGCGATCACGTCCCGCAGAAGTTCCACCAGCGCGTCCTTGTTACGCGACAACGCCTTGCCGCTGAAGGTCAAGCTGGTGCGAATCTCGCTGATCTGATCGGGGCCGTTGCCCTTGCCCGCCGCCGCGCCGATGCCGCCGGTCACGGCTTCGATCCGGCGGGTCAATTCCACTTCGCTGAGGTTCGCCGCACCATTGCGGGTCACGGCGAAGGCGTAGAACGGCAACAGTTCAAGCTGATCCTGACTCAGTTCCGGCAGCGGCACCTGCACGTCCAGGTAAATCAAACCGCCTGTCGGCTGGGCCGAGCGGTAAACCTCGGCGTGGCCCTGCTGCTCCATCTGGTAATCGGGGCGCGGCACGCTCAGCGTCACGTCCGGCAAGCCCAGTGTGGGCAGCAGCGAGTGATCGTCGGCGGGGGCGTTTTGCAGCATCAGCGCGTCTTTGACGATGGCGGCGCGGTCTTCGTCGGTCAGATCGGCACTGAGGCGGGCCACCATCGCTTTCTCGGCCTCGGCCTGCTGGTCTTGCATGGCCGGGTCGGGCGTCAGGGTCAGGGTGACGCGGTGAGAATTTTCCAGCAGCCACTGGCGAATCATCGGCTCAAAGACTCGGCCCGCTTTGCGCTCGGCGCTGAGTTTCTCCAGTTCGGCGGCCAAGTTGAGGCTGGCCACCGGATCACCGCCGTACAGCCAGGGATTGACCACCGCGAACAGCATCTTGAGGGCGTAGGGCGTGCCCGCGTTGCTGACCTCGCGCTGGGCGATTTCAAATTGGTGCAGGGCGCTGTCGATAAGCTCATCGTCCAAACCCTCGCGCTCGATCTGGGCCAGCGTGTCGAGCACCAGCGCTTCCACCTTGCCCGCGTTCTCGGCGCTCAGCCCCTTGAGGCCCGCCCCGAACGCCGCCTCGCGGAAGTTGTCGCTGTAACCGCTGCCGTCGGCCAGAGCGCTTCCCAGTCCCGAATCGATCAGCGGTTTGTAGAGCGGAGCCGCCGGATTGCCCAGCAGCACCTCGCTCAGCACGCTCCATTTGAGGTTGTCGTAGGCCTGATAGGTCGGCGTGACTTTCCAGGCCACCACCACCTGCGCCCCGCGCTCGGTGTCGCTGGAGGGATAATGCACTTCACTGCGGCGCGGCACGTCAAAATTGGCCTGATCGGGAATGCGGACGTCCAGCACATTCGGCTCAAACTGGCTCATCACGTCGCGCTCGATGGTCGTCAGCAGCTCAGCGAGCGGCATCTGGCCGTAGCTGTAAAAAAAGGCGTTGGACGGGTGGTAGTGGGCCGCGTGGAAGGCTTTGAGGTCTTCGTACGTCAGATCGGGAATATTGGCCGGTTCGCCGCCGGAGTTGTTGGCGTAGGTCAGATCGGGATACAGAGCCTTGCCCAGCGCCTTATAAAGGACTGCGCCCGCGCTGGCCATCGCGCCTTTCATCTCGTTGTAGACCACGCCCTGCATTTTGAGTTCGGACTTCGGGTCGGCAGGATCGGCATTCTCGAAACGGTGGCCGTCGCGCAAAAAGCTGAAGCGGGTCATGCGCGGGAAAAAAGCGGCGTCGAGGTAGATGCCCAGCAAATTGCTGAAGTCGCTGGGGTTGCGCGTCGAGAACAGGTAGGTCGTCCAGTCGGCTGCCGTCATGGCGTTCATGAAGGTATTGAGCGAGCGCGGAATCATGGCAAAAAACGGATCGGACACCGGGTATTTTTTGGACCCCATTAGGGCGATGTGCTCCAGGATGTGCGGCACGCCGGTGCTGTCTTTGGGCACGGTGGGAAAGGTCACGGCGAATCCGGCGTTCTCGTCGGCGCGGGCAATGTGAATGTGGCGGCTGCCGAGTTCGTGGCGCAGTTGGATGTAAGTGGAGGCCGTGTCGGGCAGGCTTTCCACGCGCTCGACGGTGTAGCGGCCCAGTTGGTCGCCGACTTTGGGAAGGGTTTCTAAGCGGCCCTGTTCTGAGATGGTCATGGCCCAAAGTTTAGCGCTGCGCCGCAGCCGGGAAGGTGGGTTCGGCTGCTGGACCGCCTTCAGCCGACCAGGTGAATTGCACCTCCCCAAATTGGTTCACATACACCCGTCCTGGCTCCCTCTTCCGCTCTACACTAATTTCCATGATTGCTTTTCTCTCCGGCGTGGTGCGCGAAGTGCGCGAACACAGTGCCATTGTCCTGACCGGCGGCGTCGGCTACGAAGTGCTCTGCCCCGCTTCCACCCTCGCCAAACTCAAACCGGGCGACGTGGCCGAACTCCACACCCGCCTGGTGGTGCGCGAGGACGCCTGGACACTGTTCGGCTTTTCCGAAACCGACAGCCTCAAGCTGTTCGAGCTGCTGACCAGCGTGACCGGCGTGGGGCCAAAGCTGGGGCTGGCGCTGCTGTCGGCCATGCCGGTGTCGGCGCTGGCTCAGGGGCTGCTCAGCGGCGACAGCAAGCTCCTCAGCAGCGTCTCCGGCGTGGGCAAAAAGACCGCCGAGCGCTTGGTGCTGGAACTTCAAAATAAGGTGCCGGAACATCTGGCCGCGCCAACGGTGGGCGGCAAGCGGCAGCGGGTCATCAGCACGGCGGGGCAGGACGCGGTGGAAGCACTGCTGGCGCTGGGCTTCCGCGACGCGCAGGTGCGCTCGGTGGTCTCGGAATTGCTGGCCAGCGACCCCGAGCAGAGCGCCGACCAGCTCATTCGCAAAAGTCTGGGCCGCTTGAGGTGAGTCCGGCTGCTGCCGACCCGCCCGACGCCGACCCCTCACCCAACCCTTCATCCAATACCGCCGACGTGGCCGCCGAGAACAAACTGCCCAACCAGGAGCAGCGGGCCACCTGGCTGGAACTGTTTTTCGATTTGATCTTCGTGACCGCCTTCGACCAGCTCGCCAAGCGCTTCAGCGACGACGACACCCTGCGCGGCTTCAGCACCTTCGCGCTGATGTTCGTGGCGGTGTGGTGGGCCTGGGTGGGCAACACCCTCTTCGCGGGCCGCTACGGCAATCAGGAGCGTCCCTACCGCTGGGGCACGGCGCTACAACTGCTCAGCATGGGCGGCCTCGCTTTGGGCGTGCTGGGCGACTTGCAAGACGTGGGGGCTTTTTTCAGCGTGGTGTTTGCGGTCAACCGGTTCATTCTGGTGGGCATGTACGCTTTTCAGGCCAGGTCGTCTGACAGCCCTGAACTGGCCTACACCCAGATGCGCACCTTCGGGCTGAGCGCCGCCGTGTGGCTGGCCTCGGCGTGGTTGCCGCCCGGCTGGCAGCAGGTCGCCTGGGGCAGCGCCGTGGGCATAGACGCGCTGGCCCCGCTGGTTTCGCGGCGGGTGCAGGGTCAGAACCTGCCGCACCCCGAGCACCTGCCCGAGCGTGTCGGACTGCTGACCATCATCTCGCTCGGGGCAGTCATTACCGAAATTGTGGCGGGCGCGGGCAATAAGCCGCTCAGTTTCGTGGATCAGCTTCCGGCGGCCCTCTCGCTGCTGCTGAGTCTGGCCCTCTTCAAGCTCTACTTTGACGAAGCCCGCGACTTGCCGGTGCTGCTGGCCCACCGCGACGGGCGGGTGGGTACGCTGCTGGTGTGGCTCTACAGCCACTTACCGCTGACTTTGGCGCTGACCGCGTTGGGCGTCGGCATCGGTCACGGCATCGCGCACGGGGGCAAGGAGGCCAACCAAGTTGAGCGAATCACCGTAGGCCTGTCGCTGACGGCCATTTTTGTCAACTTGGCGACGCTGCGTTTCGTGACCCAGCACGCGCTGGGCAAACTGCGAATGGATTTGAGCGTTTGGGCGCTTATTTTTGGCAGCGCGGCCATGCTGGGCTTGATGTTCGCGCCGCTGAGAACTCTGCCTTATCAGGCCGCGACCCTCGCGGTGTGCGGCGCGGCCCTGATCGCCGTTTGGCGCGACCCTGCCCGGCGCTTTCTCAGCCGAACCGAGGAAGCGGTGGCCGAGGAGATTCACCAAGCCGGTGACGGTGACGGCTCCGACGACGAACAACCGCCCACACCGCAAACCTGAAGGTGCAACTCTAAAGTAAGGCTAAACATCACCTTCACGCCGCGCTGGAACGGCTTTTTTTGCTTTGAGCCTAGAATGTTGCCCACGCTTCACAGACGCCGCCCCCCGTTTTGCCGCTAGCGTGCGGGCATGACCCAAAACTCAAATACCCTGCCCGCCACCTTCCGCGCCCTGCTGCTCACCAAAGACGGCGACGCGGTGAGCGCCAATGTCACCGACGTGTCCAGCCAAGATTTACCTGCCGGCGAGGTAACGGTGAAAGTGGACGCGTCCGACCTGAACTACAAAGACGGGCTGGCGATTTTGGGCAAGCTGGGCATCCGCACCTATCCGATGGTGCCGGGCATCGACCTTGCCGGAACGGTGCTCGATAGCTCGGATTCACGCTATCAGGCCGGCGACGCCGTGACCCTGACCGGCTGGGGCGTGGGCGAGCGGCACTGGGGCGGCTACGCCGAGTTGGCCCGCGTCAAAGCCGACTGGCTGGTCAAAACGCCCAAGCGCTTCAGCGCCGCCGAGGCGATGGCGGTGGGCACGGCGGGACTGACCGCCATGCTGTGCGTGATAGCGCTGGAAGACGCTGGAGTGACACCAGAAGACGGCGAGGTGCTGGTCACGGGCGCGGCGGGCGGAGTGGGCAGCGTGGCCGTCAGCTTGCTGGCCGCACGCGGCTACCGCGTCACCGCCGCCACGGGCCGGGCTGAGACTGAGGGCGAATACCTGCGCGGGCTGGGCGCGGCGGAACTGCTCGACCGGGCCGAGTTGAGCGCTCTCAAAAAGCCGCTGGAAAAAGAGCGCTGGGCGGCGGCCGTGGACGTGGCGGGCGGCGCGACCCTGGCGGGCGTGCTGGCCAGCACCAAGTACGGCGGCCACGTGGCGGCCTGTGGACTGGCCGACAGCGCCAGCCTGACAACCTCGGTGCTGCCCTTTATTTTAAGAAACGTCACCCTGCACGGCGTGGACAGCGTGCAGTGCCCCGCGCCTCAGCGTCAGCGGGCCTGGAACCGGCTGGCCGCCGAGCTGCCTGAAAAGCTGCTTAAGGACGGCGTGCAGATGGCCAAGCTCGAAGACCTGACCCGCCTCGCGGCTGAGATTCTGGCGGGCCGAGTGCGGGGACGTACAGTGATCGAGCTGGGTTAATGGAGTCTAGAAGGAAGGCTGAGAGCAGGTTGAGGCCTTCAATCTTCAGATCGGCATCCAGAAACGCGGGGCCATAAGCGCGAAACCCTACGGTCACGCAGGGCTTTGTTGTGTTGAATTGAGGGCATGACCACGCTTATTCTCGGCGCAACTGGCGGCATCGGCTCGGCTCTCGTTCAAAGTTGGCCTGACAAGGAGCTTTATCTCAGCGGGCGCGATGAAGGCAAACTCCAAGCGCTGGCCCAACCGCTCAACGCCAAGGCCCTCAAGGTCGATGTCGGCTTTGAAAGTCAGGTCAGCAAGCTTTTCGAGGGGCTTCCAGACACTCTGGACACCATCGTCTACGCGGCGGGGTCAGCTTATCCGGAAGCGCTGGCCAGTGCCAAAGCTGAAAGTGTGCGCCATGTCTGGAACGCCAATTATTTTGGGCTGCTGTGGACACTCAAGTACGGGCTGCCCAAATTGGCCTCGGGCGGGCGGCTGTACGTCATCGGCGCACGCGAAGAGCTGACTACTGCGAGGGGATTTTCGCAGTACGCGGCCAGCAAGGCGGCGGTGGCGCGGCTGCTGACTATTGCCCGCCTAGAAGCACGCGGCAAAACGCTGACGCTGGTGCTGCCGCCCGCCGTGGACACTGGGCTGTGGGCGCAGGTCGGCAAGGTGCCCAAAGGCGCAGTGACGCCGCAGGTGGTGGCCGAAGCGATAGTGGCCGACCGCAGTGGAGCGGGACAGGAGGAGCTGCGCGTCTGAATCGATTTCAGGCCTGAGCGTCTTTGCTGCCGCTCGACAACTTCAGGCCAATCAGCGCCGCGACGAGTACGCCCAGCAGGGCCAGCCGCAGCAGGCTGAGACTCTCGCCGAACATCAAGCTGCCCACTGCGACTGCGCCCACTGAGCCGATGCCCGTCCAGATGGCGTAGGCCGTGCCCAGCGGAATGGTTTTGAGGGCGCGGGCGAGAAAGTCGAAGCTGAAGTAGGCGCAGATCAAAAAGAGGTACAGGAACTGCGGGCGGGTCTGCTCCAGCTTCAGGGCGGTGGCAAAACCGATTTCGAGGAGGCCCGCCAGCACCAACCAGTGCCAGCCAGTCCAGCACGGGCCGCTCATATGGACTCCGCTAAATTCCGACACAAGCGGAGTCCATATGTCTTTCCTACTCCTGTTGGTCGGATTTCAAGCCCTACTGTGGGGCTTTCAATCGGAACCTGCATCACGGCACCACTCGCAGTCCGATAATGGCCAGCACCACCGTGCCGAGCAGTCCGAGACGTAGCGGCGTGGCTTCTTCCTTAAAAAACATGAAGCCGATGATCGCCGTGCCCACCGCACCGATCCCCGTCCAGACCGCATAGACCGTGCCGAGCGGCAGCGTCTTGAGCGCCTGACTCATCAGGCTGAAGCTGGCGATGGTAAACACCAGAAACAGCGCACTCGGCCAAATTTTCTTGAAGCCCTCGCTCAGCTTGAGGCAAGTCGTGAAACCGATCTCGCACAGCCCAGCCAACACCAGTACCGTCCATCCCATTCTTGAACTCCCTTTTTAGCACGAGCTTGCTAAATCTTGTTTTTAATAGCACGTTTGTGCTAAAAAGACAAGATGCCCCGCATTGTCGATCACGATCAGCGTCGCCGCGAACTGGCCGAAACCGTCTGGGCACTGGTGCGCGAGCACGGCGTAGCGGGCGTCAGCCTGAGACAGATCAGCGAGCGCTCCGGCTGGTCGAGCGGCGCGATCCGGCATTATCTGCCGCACCGAGAAGCGATCCTGATGTTTGCCGCGCAGCACATCGCCCAGCGGATCGAAGGGCGGATGCTGGGACTTAAACAGACCGGAGACGTGCTGGGCGACTTCCTGAATCTGCTGCGTGAGGTGCTGCCCCTCGACAGCGAGCGCCGCGCCGAATCGCAAGTCTGGCTGGCCTTTGTCGGCCTGAGCATCAGCGATCCAGGTCTGGCCGATACTCAGGGGGTGGCCTACCGCGCCCTGAGCGAGGTCTTCCAGGGAATTTTTGAGGAGTTTACTAAGTTAGGCCTCCTGAATCACCCGGCCCCTGAGAACGCCGCCCGCGAAATTCAGGCGCTGATCGACGGCCTGAATGTTCACTTGCTGCTGAATCAGATCACGCCCGACGCCGCTTGGGCCACCGTAGAGACGCGCGTTCGGCAATTGATCCGGCCACTGACAGACCAAGAGATGACATAGAGCATTTGTCCGTTCCATTGTTGTGGAAAAGCACCCCACCAATTCCACTGTCTTGGGCAGAACGGCACCCATATGGGGCCTGCCCGCTCCCATCCGCTCTAGCACGTATTTCGCTCGCTCCACTCGGTCATAAAAGTCTTGCAACTTTTACGACAAATGCTCTAGAGAACCGCTTTCTTCTGACTCAGCCCGCGTCATTCAGCACGGGCTGACCCGCCCGCTGCGGCCAGTTGGCCACCAGCACACCCACCAACGTCAGCGCCCCCGCACTCAGTTCGCCGGGTGTGAAGCGCTCGCCCAGCAACCACACGGCCAGCCCAAAGGCCACCAGCGGTGAGAGGTTTTGCCAAATGCTGGTTCGGGCCGCGCCCAGCACCTGAATGCCGTTGCCCCAAGCCAAGTAAGCGAACACGTTGGAGAGCAGGCCCGACAGGGCAGCCAGCCCCCAGATCAGCGGCGGCGCGGAGAGCTGGCCCAGCGTGGGCAACACCGGAATAAGCAGCGGCAATGTGCCGATCAGCGTGGCGAAGGTGACGAACGGCAGCAGTCCCAGCCGCGCCACCAAGGGCCGGTTGGCGAGCGTATAACCAGCCCAGGTCAGCGACGACAAGCCCAAAAAGCCTAGACCCAGCAGATTGAGCGTGCTGCCGGGCTCCAGCGTCTGACCCAGCAGCCACAGCATGCCGCTGAGCGAAACCAGCACCCCCAGCACCTGAAGGCGGTTGGGCCGCTGACCCACCAAGCTGCCCAGCAGCACCACCAGAATCGGCACCACCGCATTAGACAGCCCCGAAATCCCGGCAGGCGAGCGGTCGACGCCGATGACCGAGAAGTTCTGGAACAGCGTGGTGCCGAGCAGCCCCGCCCCCACGACCCACAGCCAGTCCCTGAAACTCCATTTCGGCCAGCCACTCCGCAGCAGCGTCAGCCCCAGCAGCACCAGAGACGCCGCTCCCAGCCGCAGCCCGATGGTCTGACTGCGGGTAAAAAAGTCCAGCAGCACTTTGAGGGCCACCACGTTGCCGCCCCAGATCAGCACCGTCAGGATGACCCCGATGTAAGCGCGGGCGATCATGGGGCCTCCAGAGCGCGTTCCCAGCTGGCTCGGTTGCTCACTGGCCGCGTCCTAGAACACCACCGTTTTGTTGCCCGACACCAGCACCCTATCTTCCACATGCGCCTTGACGGCGCGGGCCAAGACCTGGCGCTCCACATCGCGGCCTAGCCGCATCAAAGTCTCGGGCGTTTCGCGGTGGTTCACGCGGGCCACGTCCTGCTCGATGATCGGCCCGGCGTCAAGTTCCTCGGTGACGTAGTGGGCGGTGGCTCCCACCAACTTGACGCCGCGCTGGAAGGCCGCCCGGTAAGGGTTCGCGCCGATGAAGGCAGGCAAAAACGAGTGGTGGATATTGATGACCGGCACCCCCAGGCCGTGCAGCATCTCCCCCGACAAAATCTGCATGTAACGGGCCAGCACCACGAAGTCCACACCCGCTTCACGGAAAAGCCGCGCCTGTTCCTGCTCGGCTTCGGCTTTGTTGTCTTTGGTCACGCTGACCTGGGCGAACGGCACGCCGAACATCTCCGCGTCGCCGCGCAGGGTGTCGTGGTTGCTGACGACCAGCGGAATCTCCACGTCGAGTTCGCCCCGGCGCTTGCGGACCAACAGATCCAGAAAACAGTGGTCGTACTTGCTGACCATGATGCCCATCCGCTTGGGCTGAGCGGTGTACCAGACACGCCAGTTCATTTCAAACGGCTCGGCCACTTGCTGAGCAAAGGCCCGCTCGAACTGCTCTTTGGCAAGGTCTAGGCCGTCTAAATGAAACTCCATCCGCATAAAAAACTGCCCGCCCTGCGGATCGGTGGAATGCTGATCGGAGTGGATGATATTCGCGCCGTGATGGTGCAGAAACTGCGACACCGCCGCCACGATGCCTTTGCGGTCGGCGCAGGCGATGGTCAGGCGGGCGGTGTGGCGGGGATCGGTGCGGTCAAGACCTTGGGCCAGCGTCATATCGGCTGAGTTTAGCTCACGGGGGTATCTTTGAGGCATGGCCTCCGAACTCAGCACATCCGGTTTCGTCAAGACCGACCTCAGCGAGAGTGACCTTATTAAACCCGACCTCGTCAAGTACGATCCCGCCGCCCACGCCGAACTGATGGCCGGCTACTGCATCGGCGCTCAGGCCGGCGAGCGCATTCTGCTGAGCGGCGGCGTACAGACCTTGCCGCTTTTTGAGGAAGCCGCCCGCGCCCTGCTGCGGCGGGGAGCTTTGCCGGTTTTGCGGCTGGAGTATCCGGGGCAAGCCGAAGATTTCGCGCAGCTGGCCTCCGACCTCATCTTGGAGAGCCTTCACCCCGCTGAGCTGGCTGACGTTCAGGCCATCGACGGCAGTATCCGGCTGCTGACCCAGAGTTTGCCCAGATTGGGCGCTCCCGCCGATCCCACGCGCCAGGCCCGACGCGTCAAGGCCACGCAGCCGCTGAACGCCGCCAGAAGCAGCAAAAAGTGGACGCTGACCCAGTACCCCACTCCTCAGGGCGCGGCGGCGGCGGGCATGAGCCTGCCCGAATACGAAGATTTCGTGTCGCGGGCGATGTTTCTGAACACCCCCGATCCGGTGGCCGAGTGGGGCAAGGTGCGCGTCCGGCAGGTCCAATTGATCGAGCGCCTCAGCCGCGCCGATGTGATCCGGATTGTGGCTCCTCAAACCGACTTGACCCTCAGCGTCAGGGGCCGGACTTGGGCCAACTCGGACGGCAAGCGCAACATGCCCTCGGGCGAGGTGTTCGTGTCGCCGATTGAAGACAGCGCCGAGGGCCAGATTTATTTCGGCTTGCCCAGCGAGTACGCCGGACAGCCGGTAGAAGGCATTACGCTGCGCTTAAAGGCCGGCCAGATCGTGGAGGCCCACGCCGAAATCGGCGACGACGTGCTGCAAGCCGCGCTGTCTACCGATCCCGGCGCACGTTTTCTCGGCGAGATCGGTATCGGCAGCAACGGCGGTATCCAGACGCCCAGCCGCAACATCTTGTACGACGAAAAAATCGGCGGCACGGTGCATCTGGCGGCTGGGCGCAGCTATCCCGAAACCGGCGGCCTCAACCAAAGCGCCATCCACTGGGACATGATCTGCGATCTTCGTGGCAACAGAGGCCAAATTCTGCTGGACGGCGAAGTGTTTCAGGAAAACGGCCTGTTTGTTTGAGTTCTAGGCGAGTGCAGAGCGTTGACAAAGGTAAACAGGATTGAGGTCCAGCGTCTTACCGACTGAGCTGACCTCAAAGCGCACTTTTGCAGCTGGGCAGGCCGTCCAAGCTCTGGCCCCCAACCCGGCAATCTGAGGCATGCGATCCGAGAAAGGCCCCGCCGAGGGAGTTAGTTCGTCCAGTTGACAAACAAAACCGGAAGGCGTACCTTCATGAAAGTTAAACAACCCCCATTTTCCTCATCTCTCCTGATTATTCGGGAGCTGTTCTCAGGAGTGTCGCCGACCATGCCGCAGCCCACCGACCACGTCGCCTTTGATCAGGCGGCCATCCGCAGCCGTCATCTGCTGCAACTGCTTTCGCGGTTGTGGGCGGGCGATCTGGCGCGGGTCGATCTGGCGCGTGAACTGCACCTGTCACGCAGCGCGGTGTCGTCGCTGGTCAACGAGTTGCTGGCGGCCCAGCTGGTGCTGGAAGGTGGTGTGCGGGCAGATCAGGCCGCTTCGCAGACGGGGCGGCGGGCTACGCTGCTCTCGCTGAATGCTCAGGCGGCTTATCTGTTGGCCGTCGATCTGGGGGCCAGCCACCTGCGGGTGGACCTGCTCGACCTGCGCTGTCAGCCCCAAGCCAGCCGCCAGATTCCGCATGACGTGAGCGCCGGGCCGCAGAACACCTATGCCCACATCACTGAGCTGAGCAGGGCCGTGCTCAGAGAAGCGGGTATCAGCAAAGCGCAGGTGGCGCTGGTGGGGGTCAGCGTACCGGGGCCGGTCGATTTCGGTACGGGGAAGGTCATGGCCCAGCACATTCCCGGCTGGCACAAAGTCGCCGTGGCCAGTGAACTCAGTGCGCTGCTGGGGCTGCCCACGCTGGTCGAGAATGACGCCAACCTGGGGGTGCTGGCCGAGCACCGCTTCGGTGCCCACCAGGGCCAGCCGGACCTGATATACGTGAAACTCGCCACCGGCATCGGCGCGGGCATCATCTGCGGCGGGCAGCTCTACCGGGGATCACGCGGCGGTGCGGGTGAGATCGGGCATATCGCCATCAACGAGCAGGGGCCGGTGGGACGCAGCGGCGGCCCCGGTTCGCTGGAAAGCTACGTGGCGGCCCAGGTTCTGCTGCCGCTGGCCGCCGAGCGCCGCGCCGCTGGAGAAGCCACCCGGCTCCCCGAGCGCTTTACCCTGAGCGATCTGTTCGCCTCCCCGGACGACGTTCTGGTCAGGGGCCTGTGGCGCGAGGTCGGCCATCACCTGGGGGTGGCCATCTCGACGGCCCTCAACCTGTTCAATCCCGGCGCGGTGGTGCTGGGCGGGCGGCTGACCCAAGCGGGCGACGGCCTCCTGAGCGCCGTGCGTGAAAGCGCCGCGCCGCGCACCATGCAAATCAACCATACCGGTGTCTGTATCGATTACTCGGAGCTGGGGGCCGATGTGAGCGTGCTGGGTGTGGGGGCCATGCTGCTGGGTGAGTTGCTGACCCCGCGCGGCCTGCGGCATCTGACTCAGGTTTCACGGCAAGACGCTGTTCATTCGGGTCAGGCCAGCCGGGCACCACCTGAGATGACACAACTGGCTCGTCTGACCCCGCATTTTTCTGAAGCGCTCAGCGCTTCTCCCAAAGGAGTGTTATGAAAAAAAGCATCAAGAACGCCCTCGTGATCACCGCCGCTCTCGGCCTGACCGCCCAGGCCCTCGCCGCTGGCAAAATCGAGATCTTCTCGTGGTGGGCCGGTGACGAAGGCCCAGCGCTCGCCGCCCTGATCAAGCTCTACGAAGCCAAATACCCCAGTGTCAAAGTGGACAATGCGGCAGTGACGGGCGGCGCGGGCACCAACGCCAAAGCAGTTCTCAAAACCCGGATGCTCGGCGGCGATCCACCCGACAGCTTCCAGGCCCACGCCGGCCAAGAGCTCACCGGCACCTGGGTCGTCGCCAACCGGATGGAAGACCTCTCCAGCTTGTACAAGTCCGAAGGCTGGAGCAGCAAATTCCCCAAAGCCGTGATTGACCTGATTTCGTACAAAGGCGGCATTTACAGCGTGCCGGTGGACGTTCACCGCTCCAACGTGATGTGGTATGTCCCCGCCAACCTCAAAAAGTGGGGCGTGAGTGCGCCCAAAACCTGGCCGGAAGTGCTGAGCGCTTGCACCACCCTCAAAGCCAAAGGCGTAGCCGCGCCGATGGTGATGGGCGAAAACTGGACCGAGCAGATGATCTGGGAATCCGTTGCCACTGCCATGCTGGGGCCCAAAGGCTGGAACGATTTGTGGAGCGGCAAGCTCAAGTTCACCGACCCCAAAGTGGTCGACACCTTCACCATGTACGGCAAAGTCCTCGACTGCGCCAACAAAGACGCCAGCGGCCTGAGCTGGCAGCAGGCCACCGACAGGCTGCTGTCGGGCCAGTCGGCTTTCAACATCATGGGCGACTGGGCAGCGGGCTACATGACCACCACCAAGAAGCTCAAGCCCGGCAGCGACTTTGCGTGGTCGCCCAGCCCCGGCACCAGCGGCACCTTTATCATGCTGGCCGATTCGTTCGGCCTCCCCAAGGGCGTCAAAAACCGCGCCGAAGTCCTCAACTGGCTCAAGGTGCTGGGCAGCAAGCAGGGCCAAGACGCCTTCAACCCGCTTAAGGGCAGTATCGCCGCCCGCACCGACTCGGATTTGAGCAAGTACGGCGCGTACTCGCAATCGGCCGCCAAAGACTGGAAGAACAACACCATCGTGGGCAGCATGGTTCACGGAGCCGCCGCGCCCGAGAGCTTTACCAGCGGCTTTGGCAGCGTCAACGACGCTTTCTTGAGCAACCACGACGCCAAGGCTGCCGCCCAAGCTTCACAGGATTTGGCCGACAAGTCGCGCATCGGCATGTAATACGGCTTCTGATTCAGTCGGTTGACAAAACCGGCTGAATTGGGCCGCATATCTTGAATACAACTTCGCACCCCTCCCAGAGACGGCAAGCCCTTGCGCCGTCTTTTGGTTTTTAAAAGGAGACCAATTTGAAACGCCTTTCCACTGACCGACTGTGGGCTATCGCGGTGCTGACACCGTCGGTGATTTTGCTGGCGGTCTTCGTCTACGGCTTTATCTTCCGCACCGCCTACACCAGCTTGACCGATTGGGGCAACGATCCGGCACAGGCATTTAGCTTGACGCCAATCATCCGCTTTATCGGGCTGCAAAATTACCATGATTTGTTTACCAGTAACCTCAACGCCCGCTTCCGGCAGGATCTGGTCAGCACCCTGTTTTTCACGGTGTTTTTTATCGCGGGCTGTTTGGGGCTGGGCCTCAGCATGGCGCTCCTTCTTGACCGCAATCCCAAAGCCGAGGGCATCTGGCGCACCATTTTTCTGTTTCCAATGAGCCTGTCGTTTATCGTCACCGGCACCATCTGGCGCTGGATGCTGCAACCCCAGGGCGGCCTCAACCAGCTCTTTCACCTGAATCCGGCCAGCAACGGTTGGCTGACCAGCCGCGATTCGGTGTGGAGCTTTGATTGGAACAAGCTTCCGCTGATCACCGCGACGATTGTGGGCCTGGTGCTGCTGTGGGTGGCTTGGCTGGCCTTCAGGGACGGGCAGCGCACACGGACGTGGGTGGCGCTGGGCTGCGCCGCGCTGCTGCTGCTGTGGGCGCTGGTCATCGGGCCAAACGTCAAGCTGCTGCCCGCGCCGGAGCTGCACGGTTTCAACATCGCCTTTATCGGCATCATCATCGCCGCCATCTGGCAAATGAGCGGTTACACCATGGCGCTGTATCTGGCGGGGCTGCGCGGCATTCCCGAGGAGCTGCGCGAAGCCTCCCGCGTGGACGGCGCGAACGAGTGGAACACCTACCGCCACGTGATCTTTCCGCTGCTGGCCCCGATTACCTTGTCGGCCATGATTATTCTGGGCCACATCAGCCTCAAGATTTTTGATCTGGTGTTTGCCATGACCGGCCCCGACAACGGCCCCACCGACGTTCCGGCGCTGCTGATGTACATCACCTCGTTCAGGCAAAACGCACTGGCCGTCGGCGCAGCCATCGGCACAGTGCTACTCCTACTGGTCGCCGTCATTATTATTCCGTACCTGTTCAGCCAATTCAAAACTCAGGAAGGCCACGCATGACCACCACCCCCCTGAGTCCGGTCAGCGCTCCCAGCACCCACAAGTCCCCACGTTTTTCAGTCGCACGCGGCCTGATGTATTTGGGTTTGACCATCGCCACGCTGTTCTTTTTGCTGCCGATTTATCTGCTGGTCGTCACCGCTTTCAAAACGCCCGACGCCATCAATCTGGCGACTACCTGGCAACTGCCGAAGTTCCTCAACTGGGCCAGCTTCTCGGACGCTTGGGCTAAAGTCGGCGGCAACATGGGCAACAGCCTCTTTCTGGCTATGACCGCCACCGCCATCAGCGCCATGCTGGGCAGCCTCAACGGCTACGCGCTGAGCAAGTGGCGCTTCCGGGGAGCCAATACCTTATTCGCTTTCATGCTGTTCGGGATGTTCATTCCCTATCAGTCGGTGCTGATTCCGCTGTTTCAGTTCATCAAGTCGCTGGGCCTGTACGGCAGCATCTGGGGCCTGATTCTGGCGCACGTCGTTTACGGCATCCCGATCACTACTTTGATTTTCCGCAACTTCTATGCCGACGTGCCAGACGCCTTGGTGGAAGCCGCCACCATCGACGGCGCGGGCTTCTGGAGCATTTACAGCAAAGTCATCTTCCCGATCAGCGTTCCCGGCTTCGTGGTGGTGATCATCTGGCAGTTCACGCAGGTCTGGAACGAGTTTCTGTTTGCCGCCACCCTGACTTCTTCTGGCAGCCAGCCGGTGACATACGCCCTCTCGCAGCTCGCGGGCGGGCAGGCCGTCTCGTGGAATTTGCCGATGGCGGGCGCGATTCTGGCGGCGATTCCCACTCTGCTCGTTTACATCGTGCTGGGTCGTTATTTCGTGCGTGGGCTGCTGGCGGGGAGCGTCAAGGGCTAAACACCCCCATCTCCCCCACCCTCAGCGCCCAAATTCCCGCAACTGCACCGTATAGATCCCGCCTACGTCCTCCCGCCACGCCAACGCCAGCTTGCCACCCGGCAGCACGGTCACGGCAGGCGAGCGGGCGTCTTTTTTAGGATCGAGATTCTGGATACCGTAGGCCTGCCAGCCCGCGCCCGTCCACCGCGCCAGCTTGATTTGACCGGTGCTGCCTTTTTCCTCCACCCAGGCCAACACGGGTTGACCTTCGGCTGTCACAGCGAGGCTCGGCACGGCCGCAAAGTGCTGATTGACCGGCCCGCCCAAGGCCTGCCAAGCCTGCCCGTTCCAGCGCGAGGCGTAGAGCGTGTCCTGACCGCCCAAGTCTTCGAGCCACGCCACGATGGGCTGCTCCTTGTCGTCTAACACCAAGCGGGTGGAGGCCAGATAACGCTGAGGGTGGCGGTTGAGGCTGCCGCCCAATTTTTCCCAAGTGCTGCCCGTTTGGCGCGAAACATAGACATTGCTGGTCAGCACTTCGCCCTGCAACCACGCCACCACCGCCCGACCCGCCGAGTCGGTCGCCAGCGCGGGCGTGCGCGAAAAGGCCTTGATGTCATTAAAGGCTTCGCTACGTACCCACGAGGTTTGGCCGTCCCACTTCCGCACCGTCAGGCGGCTGCCGTAGGGCTTGCGGAGATACTCGCCCCAGGCCAGCACCGGCTCACCCGCCCGCATGGCGACGGCCCGCGTCCGGGCGGCATACGGCAAATCGTCGCCCAGATAGCGCGAATGCCAGTTCGTCCACGCGCCGTTCTCGTAAGCCCGCATCACCACCACGTCGTTGTCGCCGTAATTTTCATTCCAGACCAACAGCGGCTGCCCGCGCTCGTCCAGCGCCATGTTGAGGGTTGAGGCCGGGCGCGGCACGTCGTAATTCAGCACGCCGCCGAGTTGCTGCCACGCGCCGCCGTAGCGCCAGGCTGTCAGCTCGCGCCCGGTAAACCAGCCCCGCCCGCTGAAAAATTCGCCGGAATCGCTGAGCAGACTCAAGATCAGTGAGCCGTCCGGCGCGGCGGCGAGTTGCAGTTCGCGCACCGGTTGGGTGAGGCTGGGCGGGGCGGCGATGCTGGAAGGTTGAGCAGAGTTAGGCGCACCCGCTCCCCCTGCTCCGGCCTGCGAGGTGAGCAGTAAGGCGCCCAGATTCAGGGTTTGCCAGCGAAAGAATGAGCGGGACATAGACATGTGGCCTTCCTTTGAACTGGGAAATTGGGGAGGAGTGACGGTGAACTCTACTCTGAGACTCAGCTCCCCAGAAAACAAAGCAGCGCTTTGATACAACGCGCCGAATCCATCGGCTCTGTCTATGGACGGCGCTAGACTGCCCAAGTGAATCTTCAGCTCAGTGAGCCACTGACCGGCGCGTCAGGCCAGCGTTTACCCGCGCTGAGCAGCCAGCACCTCTCGGCCCTGATCGCGGTGGCAAACAGCGGCAGTTTCAGCGAGGCGGCGCTGAGGCTGGGGGTGGCGCAGTCGAGCGTGAGCTACGCGGTGAAGGCAGTGGAAAAAGAATTGGGCATGCAACTTTTTGAGCGGGGCAGATACGGCGCACGCCTGACGCCCGCAGGCTCGGCGGTGCTGGAGCAGGCCCGCCTCGCCGCCGCTGCACTGAGGGCCATGCTGCCGAATCAACATCCTCAGCCTGAAACGCTGTCCGGACTGCTGCGTGTCGCGTCGTGCCGCAGCGTCATTCGCCAGCTTCTCACGCCTTCGCTGAGCGGCTTTCGGCGTCTTTATCCCCATATTCAAGTGGTCATTCAAGACACCAGCGGCGAGCATCATGAAATTGAACAGCTGGTTCTCGCGGGCCAAGCGGACTTGGGCTTGGGACGGCTGCCGATGCGCCCTGAGCTGCGCTGCCAACCGCTGTTCGCCGACGAATACCTGATCGTCGCCGCCGCTCACGCCCCGCGCCTGATGAGTTGGGAAGATTTTCACCGCGCACCGTACATCGTCTGCGAGGAAGACTGTGCGCCGCACATCGCTGATCACATCGCCCGCCATTCGCGCCCGCCCATGCCCGCCGTGCGCCTCAAAGACGCTCAAGTGGCGCTGGGCATGGTGGCCGAAGAACACGGCTTTACCGTACTGACCCGTTTGGTGGTCTCGCCGCTTGCGGCCAACTTGCAGGCGTACCCTCTGCCCACCCCGCTGTGGCGCAGCATTGGCCGCGTGACCAGCGCCCAAACAAGCCAGCATCCACTGATTCGGGCATTTGAACAAGTGGTGCTTTCACCAAAAGCGCTGAGGGCGGCAGCGGGGCCAGTAGCCGCAAAGCTGTGGTTTGCAGAGGATGACAGCGCCCCGCTCTCCGGCTGAGCCGAGCCGCCGAGTTAAAACCCTCGATCAAGCCGCCCGGCCTTTCTGCACGCCTGTGCCAAAATACGCCAATGTCTTTGCCCAATTTCGCTTCCGGCCCGGTCAGTCCTTGGCGGCTGATGTGGACCGCGCCCGCCGCAACCTTAAACAACATGCTTCAGCACGGTCAAGGCGACACTTGGGCGCTGCCGCTCCTCTTCGGCGCGGGGCTGCTCTCGTCGCTCGCGCCGCAGGTGCGCGAAATGCTGGTGCCGATGCTGCCTTCCGGCACCAATGTCTTTACGGTCGCGGTGGTCAGCGGAGTGCTGCTGGGCAGTTTGCAGGCGCTGGGCTGGCCCGCGATGCTGCGGGCGGCCAGCAAATGGCTGGGCGGCAGCGGCAACCTGCGGGCCTCGAGGCTGGCGGCGGGTTGGAGCTGCTTACCCGTGCTGCTCTCTTACATTCTGGCTCCGCTGGGCGGCAGCGCCGAGGCGGGAGCCGTGCCCACACTGGGGGGCGTGTTGTTTGGCTTTTTCAGCTTGCTGCTCAGCGTTTGGACGCTGCTGCTCTTGGTGCAGAGCCTCGCCGCCGCCCAGCGCCTGAGTGTGCCCAGAGCGGCGCTGAGCGTGCTGATTGGAGCGGTGATGCTGCTGGCTGCGTTGGTGGCCCTGGGCTTTTTGGCCGCGCTGATCTTGGTGGCGCTGGGCCTCAAGGTAAGCGCTTTGCCGGGGGGAATTTAGGCCGGGAGTTCTCCCACTTATTCCCGCATTTGCCGCAGCAGCCAAAAGCCCAGTATGTCCAGCCCCAGCACCGTCGCCAGCGTGCCCAAACCGCTGAGGTCGCCGCGTCCCAAGCTCAAAATCACTCCAATCGCGCCACCGATATTGAGCAGCACCAGCATGGCCACCATCAATCCGGCAACGCGGCTGTTCACGCCTCACCCGTCATCAGCCGCTGAGCGCCGCTAAGAGTTCGGGGTGGAGCAGCGCACTGGCCGCCACGATGCCATGTCCGTAAGGGGTCGGCTGGCCGCCGAGGTCGCTGATGACGCCGCCCGCTTCTTCCACGATGAGGCTGCCTGCCGCCGCGTCCCAGCGCTTGAGGCCCATTTCCCAGTAGCCGTCCATGCGGCCCGAAGCCACGTTGCATAAATCCAGCGCCGCCGCGCCGGGCCTGCGAACCGGCACGCCGAGCGCCAGCAACTTTTCAAGGTAGGTCAGGTTGCTGCGGTCGCTCGCCACGTTGTACGGAAAGCCGGTGGAAATCAGCGCCGGACTGAGCAGACTCGGCGTGCGCGAGGGCCGAATCCGTGCGCCGTTGAGAAACGCTCCGCCGCCCAAAGTGGCGGTGAACAGCTCACGCCGCGTCGGATCGTAGACTGCGCCCACCACCCGCACGCCGCGCACCTCAAGGGCCACCGAGGCGCAGTAGACCGGGTAGCCGCGTGCGTAGTTGACGGTGCCGTCCAAGGGATCGACCACCCACAAAAAGTCGCCCTCACCGGCCTGCCCTTCTTCCTCACCCAGCACAGCGTGGGCCGGGTAAGCCGCCGAGATCACGCGCCGAATCTCAGCTTCGCACAGGGCGTCCACTTCGGTCACGAGGTCACTGAAGGTCGTTTTGCTTTTCTCGTCGTGGGCGAGTTCGGCGCGGGCGAGTTGAATGGCTCCGGCAGCGCGGGCCGCTTCAGTGGCCACGTCGAGGTAGGCGGTGAATGCTGGATCAGGCAGAGCAGAATCAGGCAAAGCAAAGTCAAGCGGAGTCACGCCTCAGTCTAAAGGCTTGCCTCACACTAGACCCTGAAGGCTAAGGGATTTCATCACGTTTTCTGTGCTGCCCGGCCTCAGAATAAGCGCATGATCCGTGCCCGTTCTTTGCTGCTTTGGCCGCTGCTGAGCGTTGTGCTCTCCGGCTGCTTGGCTTTGCCCGCCATCGAGCCGCGCACCCTGAATTTTAAAGCTGGCCCCATTGGGAGCGAGATCAAACCGGCCACTCTTCTGGAGACTGGCTTGGTGCCCGCCGACAAACTGGTGAGCGTTGCTGAGGCGCTGGCCCGCGCTCCCGAAGGCAGTTTGCTGCTGCCCTGCTGGCGCACCACCGTTGCCACCAATTTCTGGGGGCCGTGTTCGCATCTGGCCCGCAAGCTGGGGCAAGGCCAGATGGCCGATCAACCGGGCCTGACCCAAACGGCGGGGATTCGGCCCACCGACACGCTGCTGCCCCGCTACGCCGTGATCGTGCTGGACGTGGGCGTCACGTCGGCGCAGTATTTCGCCTTGGAGCGGGCCGCTGAGCAGCTCAAGGGTCAGCCTTACAGCTTCAGCGGCGCACCCAACACCAGCTACTGCACGACCTACCAAAACGAATTGCAGCAAGCCCTGAACCAGCCCGACGTGATTCCTTTCAATCCAGCTTGGAACGGCTACCTCCCTGCCGACGCGCTGGACGTGCCGGGCGTCAAGGTGCTGTGGGTGGGCGTGAATGAGGCGAGCACCTGAGCGTGTAGGCTAAGGCGACATGATTGACCGTTACCTGACGCCCGAAATGAAAGTCCTGTGGAGTGAAGCCAACCGCTACCGTGCTTGGCTCAAAGTCGAACTCAGCGCCCTAGAGGCCCAGGCCCAGCTCGGTGAAGTGCCTGCCGACGCTTACCGCGCCCTCGCTCCGCTGACCGGGGCCGACCCCCTCGACGAAGCTTTCGCGGTGCGGGTGGCCGAGATCGAAAGCGTGACGCGGCACGACATCGTGGCTTTTACCACCGCTCTGACCGAGCGCTATGGCGATCCGGCCCGCTTCGTGCATCACGGGCTGACCAGCACCGACGTGGTCGACACCGCCCAGAACCTGCTGCTCGACGAAGCGCTGGACATCATTTTGGCCGACGTTGCCGCTCTTCGGGAAGTCTGCCGCGCCCAGGCCGTGACGTACAAGCACACGCCCACGATTGGCCGCACCCACGGCATTCACGCCGAGCCGATGACGTTTGGCCTCAAGTTCCTCAACTGGATGACGGCGCTCGACCGCGACCGCGAGCGCCTCACGGCGGCCCAGCAGCGCGTCCGGGTGGTGATGCTTTCCGGCTCGGTGGGCACCTACGCTCACGTCAGCCCCAAAATCGAAGAAGCGGTGGCCGCCGCCTGGCAGTGGCAACCCGCGCCCGTCACCAACCAAACGCTGGCACGTGACCGCCACGCCGAAGTGCTGTCGGCCATCGCCATTTTGGGCACCACCTTGGAAAAGATTTCGGTGGAAATCCGCCACCTTCAGCGCAGCGAAGTGCGCGAGGCGATGGAGCCGTTCGGCAAAGGGCAAAAAGGCAGTTCCTCGATGCCACACAAGAAAAACCCGATTTTGACCGAGAATGTCACCGGCATGGCGAGGCTCCTGCGCGGCTATCTGGTGACGGCCCTAGAGAATGTGGCGCTGTGGCACGAGCGCGACATCAGCCATTCCAGCGCCGAGCGGGTCATTTTGCCGGACGCCACCGGCCTGGCGAGCTACGCCACCCGCCGCCTGACCGGGGTGCTGCGCGACCTCGCGGTCTTTCCGGAGCGGATGCTGAAAAACCTCAACGATTTGGGCGGTCTGGTGTTCAGCCAGCGGGTGCTGCATCTGCTGATTGACGAAAAGGGGCTGGGCCGTGAAGCCGCCTATTCAATCGTCCAGCGTAACGCCCTGCAAAGCTGGGAAAGCGGCGAGGGCCTGCGCGATCTGCTCAAAGCCGATCCCGAAAACCCGCTGAACGACGCCGATTTGGATGAAGCCTTCAAATTGGAGTGGTATTTGCGCGAGGTGGACGCGATTTACGGGCGCTTCGGGCTGTAAGACAGAGGGCAACAAGACTAACCTGCCGCTTCCTGCGCTCTACCACACCCGTCAGAAGCCGTAAGTCCCAGCTTCGTCCAGCGCCCGCGCCAGATCGTCGGTGGTGGTGGCCTGATACCCGGCCCAGCTTTGCCAGAGCTGCTCCAGCGCCGCGACCGCCTGTGCCAAGCGCTGCTCGACCTCAGGCGTCAGCTCGTCGCCGCTGTCTGCCAGCGCCACCGTCAGATCCAGCTTGGCTTTGAGGTATTTGGCTTGCTCGCCGCGCGTGCCGTCATAGACGTAGACCACTTCTTCCCAGCCGAAACGCAGCCGCCGAAACAGCAGATCGCTCACGGCGCTGTGGCTTCCCAGGCACAGGCGCGCCGCCGGAGTGCCGTCTGGAGCAACTAAACCTCGCCGCAAGCACTCATCGGCAGCCAAGCCGCTGATGTCGCGGTCGGTGGCGGCCCGAAAGCGGCTGGCGATGTGGTGCCGGGCAGCGTCTTGCAGTGCGTAGGTCATAACTTAGGCGATTATATTACGCTCCTTGCAGAATAACAAGCTCACTTGCGTTGGCCCCGCCGCAGCCAATCGACGCAGCCAGGGGCTTAGCCTTTCTCATCGGGGAATCAGCCGAGCTTTTGCCGCCACTGCACTTCTCAGACTGCTGTACAGCTAAAACTGGGACAGATCCGCTTGCGACAGATGAGGAGAATCTGGAACAATCCTTTATAAAAAGTAATTTTCTTACATTTCTAGTGACGAAAAGTGTACGCTAGCAGCATGTGGCCATTTGGAAAATCGACTGCCGACCGTGTGAAAGAAGCCCTCAACGCCCAGCCTCAACTTAAGGATTTGGGCCTTCAAGTCAGCGAAAGCGGCGGCAATGTCAGCGTAACTGGCATGGTGCCCAATGATCGCTACGGCCAACTCGTCAACGTGGTGGCCGAAGGCATCAACGGCGTCAAGAGTGTGGACATCAGCGGCTTGGTGGCTCAGCAAAACACCAGCGAAGTGCAGGTGAGTGCCCCGACGCCCACCGCCGATGTCGGCAGCAGCGACGACGTGACCGAATCCGGCTCGCAGGGCGGCAGCGTGATGCAGAGTGATCCTGCCCAGAGCAGCTCCGCGAACAGCAGTGTGGACGCCGCTATCGCCGCCGCCGTGGACAACAGCAAAATCGCCAAAGCGGTTTACCACGCTATTCGCAGCAACGGCGAATTGGCCGACGACCCGATTGACGTCCTGCAAAGCGGCAAGAGCGTCATCTTGCGTGGCGCAGTGGACAACGATCATGAGCAGCGCCTCGCCGAGCAAATCGCACGCGGCGTCGAAGGGGTGTCGGGCGTGGACATCAGCGGCCTGAAAGTGGTGGCGCAGGCCAAAGAAATGCACAAAGACCGCGACGAACTGAGCGGCGACGCCACCTACACCGTCAAGTCAGGCGACACCCTCAGTGCCATTGCCGAGAAGTATTTCGGTGACGCCATGCGCTACAAAGACATTGCCCACCTCAACAACATCTCCAACCCCGACGCTATTCAGGCCGGGCAAGTCCTCAAGATTCCCAGCGCTTAACCCCGCCTGAGTTCAGCGCCGCTTCCCGAGTTGTGGGGGCGGCGCTTTTTTGCGGCCATACAAGCTTTCACGGCCAGAGATCGCTCATCGGCGCGGCGCAGGCGGCTTCCCGCAGCGGCGGCACACCGAGGTGGTCTTCCATGCTGCGTAGCAGCGAGTAATGGTTGTACGGCTGATCACTGACCCTGCCGCCCTGCCCGCCCGGCGTCAAGAGGATAGTCGCCACCCGTCCCCCGCCGCCCTGCTGATCCTCGCCTTCGTCGAAGGTGATGATCAGCGCCGCACCGGGCTTCCAAACGGAAGAGGCCATGATCTGGTCGGCCCACATTTTGACGAAAGCGTCGCCTGTGCGCTCCACATTGGCGCGGCCCAAACAGCGCAAGTCGCCGTGCAGGTCATGGCACAAATCCGGCACCAACAAGGAGAAATTGGGCACCTGGCCGCGCTGCAAGTCGGTTTGAAGTTGCTCAAACGGCACGACGTTGGCAAGCTGTTTCGGCTGCTTGACAAGGTCACTGCTGAGCATGAACGGGTTGTGCTTTTTGCCGTAGAGCCCAGCGTAGTTCACGTTGGAACCGGCCGCCGGCAAGCCCTGCATATAGCCTTTCCAGGTCAGGCGCTGATCTGCGAGTTGCGAGGCCAGCGTCGCACCCGCAAACGACTGCGCCGGGTCGTCGCCCACCATGTTCATGGTGCTGCCCGCGATGAGGGCCACGTAATTGGGCAAACTGGGATGGGTCACGCCAGTATAGTTGCGGGCCAGTGAACCGCGCTTTGCCAGCGCGTTGAGGGTGGGCAAATTGGGATTGCCGATCACTTGGCCGTAGCTGTGGTTTTCAAGGATTAGTAGAAAAATGTGCGGCGAATTTGAAGCAGCCGGTGGAGCTTGAGCCGAACTGAGCGAGAAGCCCAGTAAACCGAGCAACATGAGTGAGCGGCCCAATTTGTTCTGAGCATGTTTTTTAAGTCCTGACATAAAGCCTCCACTTCTTCTCACCGCGTCCAAGAGCACACTACTCACTGCTTACGGCATGAACGCGCCGCCCAGCAGCGCCGCCAAACCCTGCACCGCTGTCAACGTTCCCGCCCGCACTTCGGCGCGAATGGCCCGCAGCTGCTCGGCGCTCACTCCCGCTTCAAACGCTTGCCACGCAGCTTCTTTGAGCAGTTCTTCAAACCAACCGCTGTGTTGAGCTTGCCGCCGCGCTTGTACCCGCACCGAGTCCGCCGTAAAAGCCTTGACCGCCGCCCAGACTTCAGCGATGCCCGCACCCGTCAGGGCCGAGGCTTGAAGCACCTGAGGCTGCCGCAGCGCCGTGCGTGGAGTCAGCAGATGAAGCGCCGCCGCCAGCTCACCTTGGGCTTGCCGGGCCGCTGCCGGGTTGCTGTCGGCCTTGTTGACCACGCACACGTCCACCAGTTCCATGATGCCGCGCTTGATGCCCTGCAGTTCGTCTCCGGCGTTGGGCAAGGTCAGCAGCACAAATACGTCGGTCATGCTGGCGACTTGCGTTTCGCTTTGGCCGACACCCACCGTTTCGATCAGCAGAACGTCGTAACCCGCCGCCTCACACAGGGTGATGGCCTCGCGGGTGCGCCGCGCCACCCCGCCGAGTGCGCCGCGAGCCGGGCTGGGCCGAATAAAAGCGCCGGGATGCACCGTCAGGTTGGGCATTCTGGTTTTGTCGCCCATGATGCTGCCGCCGGTGCGCTGGCTGCTGGGATCGACCGCCAACACCGCGACCCGGTGGCCCGCATCAGCCAACTGCAAGCCCAGCGCTTCTATAAAGGTGGATTTGCCCACCCCCGGCACACCGCTCAGTCCCACCCGGAGGCTGCGCCCCGCGTGCGGCAAGACTTCGGCAAGGAGTTGCTGGGCTTCCCTCAGGTGATCAGGCCGCGACGACTCGGCCAGCGTAATGGCGCGGGCCAGTGCGCGGCGCTGACCGGACAGGAGAGCCGCCGTGAGCGGGTGAACCGACATAGCCCTGATGCTAGCAGGCGCGGGCGCGGTTCAGGCGCGTTTAAAGACAACTCGGCTGCCACTTCAGGATTCCGCGTCTTGGGCAGAGCGGCTTCTTGGCAAGATGACGGCGCTTTGCTACACCCCCAGGCCTGCCCGGTTTACCTGAAGCCAAACGTTGTTACGCTCAGCTTCCGCTCTGCGTGTAGCCAGTGGCCCGCCACCCGCAGCCGTCGCGGGTCAAGTTGATGGTGCCGCCAAAGGTGCCGCCGACATTTTCGCCATTGCTGCGCTGGGTGGCGCTGATTTTGACGCTGCCGCTGACTTTGGCGCTGTTGCCGCTGATACTGACTCCGCCCACACTGACGGTGTAGTTGATGTTGCCGTACGCCGCCCCGAATCCCCCCGCCGCGTCGCTCAGGCCCGCTGAAGCGGCGCTGCTGGCCGTGCCGCGTGCCGAGGCGACGTCTTGTTCCTGGGTCAGTTTGCAGTCGACTGGCGCAGCGCCGGCATACTGCACGCTGGTGGATTCCTGCTTGGGATCAGGCACCAGCGTGCCCTGCAAGTTCTCGACGCTCAGGCGGTAATTGACGCCCAGCGACAGGCGCGGCCCCGGCAACGTGCCGAGCGTGGAGCGAATAAGCTGCGCTCCAGCTTCGATGTAGCCTTCCACCGGCAGCAGCGGCGTGCTGTAGCGGGTACCCACGCCCAAGTTGGCCGCCAGCGAACCGGAAGGCAAAGTGTCGATACCGCCCAGCAAGTACAGCTTGAAGTTGCTGAACTGAGCCACGTCGTAGCTCACGCCGCCGCCAAACGACGCGCCGGTGGCGTTCTGGGCGTTGCAGTACGAGACTTGGCCGTACACGCTGATCTTCTCAGACTGCACGCCTGCCCGCAGCCCCACGATTTGGCAGCCCAGGGCGGCGCTGGTGTTGAGGCCAAGGCGAATATCGGCGGCGGAAGCGTTGGAAGCACTTGAAGCAGCCAAAGCGGAGGCCAGTACGGTGAGGGCAAGGAATGGACGCATGGCCTCCTTTTTACCACTGTCTGATGTGTAGGTCTTATTTTTACTCATAAAATGAATTTCTGGGGAGCCGACTTGCAACTTTTGTGCGCCTCGCCGCGTACTCTGAAGCCGAGATGACGGTAACTTTGTGGTGACTTGGCCCTTTTTGGTGTTCTTGCTGATCTGGCTGTTTTGCCTTGCCAGCACCTTTATACCGGCGGTTCCGGCCACGCTGCTCATTTTTGGTGGTGCGCTGCTCACCGCTTGGCTCAGCGGCTTCGAGCTTTGGCGTGATCTCGCCTTTTTCATCACACTCGGCGTGCTGACGCTGCTGATTTCCCTGATCGACAACGTGGCATCGGCTTGGGGCGCTCGGCGCTACGGCGGCAGCAAACAGGCCATCTGGGGAGCTTTGATCGGCGGCGTGGTGGGCATGCATTCCCTTCGGCTTGATCGTGGGGCCGCTTTTGGGCGCACTCTTGGCTGAGCTGCTGATCGTTAGAAAGCCGCTGCTCTCGGCGGTGCGGGCAGCTTGGGGAACGCTGCTGGGCGTGCTGGGCGGGGTGGCGGCCAAATTCACTCTGCACGTGTTGATGGGTCTGTACGTCCTGTGGCGGCTGTGGCAAACGGCCAGCCTATGAGTCTGCCGCCGCTGCCAGACTTGCGGCTGTATTCCCGCGCGGGCTGCCACCTCTGCGAGGACGCCGAAACCGCCCTGTCTAGTCTCGGCGTAATTTTTGAGCGCGTCGATATCAGCGGCAACGCCGAACTGGAGCGCCTCTACGGCTGGGACGTGCCGGTGCTGACCCTCGGCGGCGCGGTGATCGCCAAAGGGGTGCTGGGCCGTGAGCGGCTGCGGCGGGTGCTGAAGCTGACCCCACCCTGAGCTTCACCGCCCACCTGCGCCCACTCCTCACCCATTAGGTTTAAACTGACCCTACTTTATGCATCCAGTCTTCCTTCAGATCGGCAGCTTTTCCATCGCTTGGTACGGCGTCCTCATGACGCTGGGCATCTTTATCGGAGCCGTCATCGGCACCCGGATGGTGCGGCGGCGCGGCCTCAACGAGCAGCTTTTCTCGGACATGATCTTGTGGCCGCTGGTGGTCGGCTTTATCGGCGCAAGGCTGCTGTTCGTGGCGACTTCGTGGAATTTGTTCAGCGATAAAACGGGTCTAGCGCTGCTCTACGACATCATCAACATTCGGCAGGGCGGCATCAGCATTCACGGCGGGCTGATCGCGGGCGTGGGCATGCTCTACATCATGACCCGCCGCCACCGCGTCAACTTTTACCAGTACGCCGACATGTTCGTGCCGGGCATCGGCTTTGCCATCGTGGGCGGGCGGCTGGGCAACATCATGAACGGCTCCGACACGGTTGGGCGCGTTACCAACTGGGCGGTGGGCTACCGCTGGCCAGACTGGGCACGCGGTTTCCACGACGCCATGTGCAACCCCAATGCCGAAGAAAATCTGGTGCAGTACTGCAAAACCATCGCTGGTCAGCAGGTCATGACCGCTCCAGTGCATTTTACTCAGCTCTACGGCATCATCATCGGCATCCTGCTGATTATCGCCTCGGCTTTCTGGATGCGCTCGCGTCACCCCGGCTGGGCCTTCTGGCAATTCTGGTTGTGGTACAGCGTCCTGCGGGCCGGTTGGGAAGAAACCTTCCGGCTCAACCCGCTCTCGCCCAACATCTACCTTAATGAGGGTCTGAACAACCCCGGCATTGGCCTGCTGACGCTGACCCAAGTGCTGAGCATTCCGCTGATTTTGTTCTCGATTTATATGCTGTGGCGCGTCGCCCGACAGCCGGAAATCCCATTCGGTCAACCTGCCCCTGTTCCCGAGCAGAGCGTCAAGGCTTAGCCGCTCAAAGTATGCAACCTGCTGCCCCCCCAGACTGGCTCAAGGCCCCGACGCTCACCAACCGGTTCGTCCGCCTTGAAGCTCTCACCGCCGCCCACGCGCCTGATCTGGCCAAGCACGCCACCGACGCCACCGTGTCGTTTTTGTCGCGGGGCGGGCCAACCGCCAACACGCCGCCCGCTTGGGCCGAGTACATCGAGCGCCTCAACGCGCTGCCCAGCCGCGTGAATTTCGCGGTGCTGCTCAGCACGCTGCAGGGCCAACAAGTCGCCGGGCGCATCAGTTACAGCGAAACTAAGCCCAGCGATTTGTGGCTGGAAATCGGCACCATGCTGACCCCACCGTTTCAGGGCAGCGCCGCCAATCCGGCCGCCAAACTCCTCCTGATGGAGCGGGCCTTCGGGGTGCTGGGAGCCAACCGGGTGCAGTTCAAGGTGGATGGGCGCAACGCCCGCAGCTTAAAGGCGCTCGAAAAGCTCGGCGCGGTGCGCGAGGGCACCTTGCGGCAATTTCAGGTGCAGCCAGACGGTTACGTCCGGGACAGCGTGATGTTCAGCATTTTGAGCAGCGAGTGGCCCGGCGTGCGTGAGCGGCTCACCAAACGTTTAGAAGCTTTACAGACGCAGCCGCTAAGCTAGCGTCATGCGCCCCTCCTTTGTCCGGCCCGTCATCAGACCGATCGTTGCCTTTGCTGCGCTGAATTGCGGGCTGGGCGGCGCGGCTTACGCCCTCACGCCGCCTGCTGGGTGGGTCAGCGTGGACGCCAACACTTGGCGCGACCAAAGCGGCGCGTGCGTGCTGCGTGAGCAAGGCTTTGCTCAGGAGTTTGCGCCGATGGGCAGCCAGCAAGACGCCCTAAGCATGGGCAACAAACTCCAAAGAGCGCTGGCCAAGCAGGGCATGACTAAAATCAGCATTCAGCCGGTGTCGCAGCAAAGCGACTGGAGCGTGCTGGCCGCTTACACCTACGCCCAGAGCGGCGTGAATTACCAGATCGTTCAACTGTATTTGTCGCAGGGCGGTAAACTGCACACCCTCAGCGGCAGCAACACCGAAGGTGAGGCCAGCGCCTGCGTCAATCTGATGCGGAATTTTATTAAAGGAAAATAGGCAACGAAAAAGAGCGAGCGGCGGCAGCGTCAAACACCGTGTCTGCCTTTAGACTTGAAGGCGATGCTGGCCTTGCCTTCACCCCACACCACCACCGCTGCCCAGACCCTGCGTGATTTGGCGCTGGAGCTGGGCTTTGACGTGGCGGGCTGGGCTTCGGGGCAAGTGCCGCGCCGGGCCTGGCAAAGCTACGGCGAGTGGCTGGAGAGCGGGCGGCAAGCCGGCATGGCTTACCTGGAGACCGGCGCTTGGAGGCGGGCCGACTTGTCCACTTCGCTGCTGGCCTCGCAGGGCGTCGGGCGGGTCTTGGCGCTGGGCATCAGCCACGCCTTTGAAGACACGCCGCCGCCCAAAGGGGGCCTGCGGGCCGGACGGGTGGCCCAGTATGCCCACACGCCCGATTACCACGCCCAGATCGAGCCGCTGCTGGCGCGTTTGGTGAGCGAGGCCGCCTCGCTGGGCGTTCGGGCACGCGGTTACGTCGATCACGGCCCCTTGATGGAGCGCGACCTCGCTGGGCGGGCCTTCCTGGGATGGCACGCCAAGTCGGGAATGCTGGTCAGCACTGAGCTGGGCGCGTTCGTGACGCTGGCCGCCGTGCTGACCGACTTGCCCGACGAGCCGGACGGCCCCGCCCATCCCGACCGCTGCGGACGCTGCACCCGCTGCATCTCGGCTTGTCCGACGGGAGCGATTGACCCAGACCGCGCCATCGACGCCCACAAGTGCGTGTCGTACCTGACCATCGAGCACCGGGGCCCGGTGGACTGGGCGCTGCGCCCCGGCATCGGCGAGTGGCTGCTGGGCTGCGACGTGTGCTGCGCGGTGTGTCCCTGGAGCCTCAAAGCCGGGAAGCTGGCCCGCGCCCTCAGACCCGACCCCGAGTTGGCCCACCCCGATCTGCTGAGCTTTTTCGGCGTCTCGGAGCGTGAATTTGCCCGCCGATATCAGCACGCCGCCCACGCCCGACCGCGCCGCAAGGGCATGGCCCGCAACGCCGTGACGGTGGCCGGGAACTTAGACGAAGAGAGGCTGCGCCCGGTGCTGGACTTGGCTGCCGCCGACCCCGCGTGGGAAGTGCGCGAGGCGGCGACTTACGCGCTGTGGCGCTGGCAAGACCGGGCCGGTCTGGAACGCCTGCGAACCGACCCGCACCCGCAGGTGCAGGCAGGCGCTGAGCGGGGCCTGAAGGCGCTGAGCGGAATAGATGACAGCATCCCGAGCGTTGAGCGCTGAAGGTTTCTTTTCCATTCGCTTCTGGCACGACTCCGATTCATGGCTGACCGTCCACCAAGCGCCGTACACAAACGGCCCGCCGCAATTGCAAGCCGCTGAGCCAATGCAGCGGGCCGCAGGCTCTAGAATGCGCCGCGTGCGCCTCGCCTTTATCGCTGACATTCACGGCAACCACGACGCCCTAGCGGCAGTACTGGCCGATATTCAAACGCAGGGAGCCGATCTGCTGTATGTCAACGGCGACGTGGTCAACCGTGGCCCCGACAGCGTGCGGGCAGTAGAAACCCTGCTGAATTTGCCGACGCAGCCGACTTTTGTGCTGGGCAACCACGACGATTTGATGCGGCTGTGGCTGACCCGCGACAGCACCTTGCCGGGCGACTGGTTTGAAGACCCTTTCTGGGCCGCCACCGCCTGGAGCGCCGGTCAACTCGACCAAGCCGGACTGATCGCCCCGCTCCTGACCTGGCCGATGACGCAGCGCCTGAGTTGGAGCGGCCTGCCCACCATCGAACTGGCGCACGGCACCGCCGCCCACTACCGCGAAAGCCTCAGCCAGCACACCCCAGAGCAGCGCCTCACCGAACTGCTGGACGAAGCCGACGTTCAGGTCTTGATCGGCTCGCACACCCACAAGCCGATGGTGCGGGCGGTGGAAGGCGGGCGGCTGGTGCTCAACACCGGAGCGGTGGGCGCTCCCTTCAATGAAGACCCCCGCGCCCAGTACTTGTTGCTCGACAGCGTTCAGGGTATGGAGCAGAGCCGCTGGGAAGCCACTTTACGGGCGGTGCCGTATGACCGCTCCGGGGTGCTGGGGCGCTTTGAGAGCAGCGGCCTGCTGCGTGAGGGCGGAGTCAGCGCCGAGATTTTCCGTGAAGAAGTCCGGCTGGCCCGCAGCTTATACACCCCATACTGGATGTGGACAGCGGAAGGCGGCAAGCCCCGCACCACCGAAACGTGGCGGCAATTTCAAGCCGAGTTTCCCGAGCGCTTTCTCTGAGTGCGCTCAGGCGTTAAGAGCGCTGAGGAGTTCTTCTGGGCAGCATGAGCCGATAAACACCCGCTGGCCGCCCACGAGTTCAAGCTCAACGCCCGAGGTGCCTGACGTGAGATAAGCCCGCCTGTTGCCGGAGGCGACGCGGAACCCCCAGCCGCCGTATTCCCGGATAGGGTCGCAGATTCGGGCGTAGGCCCGCACAATCTGCTTTCTCGGAATGGTGCGGCTTGGAAACGGCCCGAGCCTCAGCGTCACGCTCCGGACGTCCACCCTAGTTTTGAGGCAGGACAGCAGAAAAAAGCCGGGCAAGACCACGCCGACGCCGAGCCACAGCAGCCCCATCGCCAGATTGGAGACGGGACGGTTGCCCACCGTCACCCCTAAGATGAGTTGAGCGAAGGCCAACACCCAGAACAGCAGGGCGAAGGGAACGCTCAGCCACACCGCCGGACTACGCCTGAGCGGCTGAACTTCCAGATAATCCGGCTGACCCATCTACTCTATAACGTAGCGCAGACCTTCCTCAAACTTGATCTGTTCCCAGTCTGAGCGCCCCAGCACCACGTTGCGCCGCCAAGGCACCCAGTCGGTCTGGCCAGTAGACGAGCGCATAAAACCGTGCAGGCCAACTTCGACGCGGCTGGCCGCTCCGCTTTCCAGGAGGGCGCGAAGTTGCTCGCGGGCGAGTTGGGTGTCCACTTGGCCGGTGACGCGTGCGACGCGCACGTCCTGCGTGCCGTAGGCTTCGACCCGCGCTCCAAAGCCGCGCAGCAGCCGCGTCACTTCCTCGGCGGTGTGCGGGCCGCTGAAGGTGACGTGGGCATCGAGTTCAAAGCCGCGCACGCCTTTTTCGAGCTTGCCCTGCGGCTCGGCAGGAGTGGGAGCGCTCACGGCTGGGCCTCCGAGCGCCTCCAACTGGGTCAGGCCCGCTTCCAGCTTTTTGCGGTGGTGGCGGGTGTGGAAAGCGGCCATTCTCAGCCAGTCTAAAGCTGTGATCTCGCCCATTGCCGCGTGAAAAAATCGGCGCTCGGTGTTGTCATCGGCCCGCAACGCCAAAGTCTGCAACATTTGACCGGCTTGCCCGAACCGCGCATCCAGATGTTCCCACGGCTGACCCGCGCTGGGCAGGGTGTTGCTGGGCGCTTGGCGGCGGCCCTGCGCGTCCACTTCAATGGGTGTTTGCTCGGTTGGGCGCAGCTGCTTGTCGGAGAGCAGCAGCGCGGCAATTTTGGCGCTGCCCTCGTTGACCAAGATGACGTGTTCGGTTTCTTGGGCAGGCGACCAGTCGCGCTCAGGCAAGACGGCGTTCCAATGGGCCTGCGCCCGCGCTACGGTTTGCTGATAAGTGCTCAGCTCGCGCTCCAAGCGCCCGGCCACTTCATCCGGCGTTTTGCCAAAGGCCAGCAGCCAGTCCATGCGGGAAGCGTAGTCAGTTTGGGTCATGAACTCAGTCTATTACACTCGGTGTTTGGTCAACCCAGTTCAAGAATTTCGGTGCCGTCAATGAAAGAAGAGCAAAAAAAGCGCCGAGGTTTCCCCCAGCGCTCAGCCAACCGAAATGAATCTCAGCCTTCGCCGCGCAACTCGGAGGGCGTGGCCAGAAAGCGGGTCAGCAAGCCCGCCAATGCGCCCGCCAAAAGCGGAGCAACGATGTACAAAATGACGTTGCCGAAGCTGAGGATGCCGCCCACCGAGAGCGAAATGGCAATCGCCGGATTGAGCACCCCGCCGCTGCTCGCACCCGAAATGCCGATGCCGACGACCAGCGCCAGGCCGATAGAGAGGCTGGCCGCCGCGTCCGAGGCTTTGCCAATCACCACACGCGTCACGGTCGTGACCAAGAGGAAGGTGCCGATAAATTCCATCAGCCAGAACAGGCCCTTGGGCGCAATCGGGCCAGCCGGTGTGCCGAGTTCGCGCAGCACCGCCGTGCCGATCAGCATGGCGATCACCGCGCCGACAATTTGCGCCAGCATGTACAGCAGTCCGGTGGCCGCCGGAAACTGCCCAGAGGTGATCAGGCCGGTGGTCACGGCGGGGTTGAGCTGAGCGCCCGAGACTTTACCGAGCGCGATGACCATCACCGCGAGGGTCAGGCCGACGACGGCAAAAGTGGTTCCGGCGGGAGCCAGCAGCGCCGAGGTGACGAGAAAGAAGGTGCCGACCGCTTCGGCGGTGAGGCGCTGGGCCATGCTGGGGGTGGTGTCTAGAGTGGTCATGGAACTCCTTGAGCGGCGGAGCGGAGGGTGAAGGTGAGCGGCAGAACTCAAATGGTACTCAACTGATTTTACTTAGATGGCTTAATACTTCTGTGAAAAACTCAGCACTTCAGAGTAACAGAAATGAGCGAGATGAGAAACCCCTCAAGCCCAGCCGAAGCGGGCGAGAGGGGTTGCCGGGTTAAACCAGCCCCAGCGCTAGGCTTTGACCAGTTCGATGCCCGCCAGTTCGTCTACCTTCAGGCCCCATTTGTTCATCTCAGCGATGAACGGATCGGGGTCGAATTCCTCGACGTTGTGAACGCCTACCTTCTTCCAGACACCCTGAAGCATCAGCGCCGCGCCGATCATGGCCGGAACGCCAGTGGTGTAACTGACGCCCTGCGCCTGCACTTCCTTGTAGGTTTCAGCGTGATCGCAGACGTTGTAGACAAAATGGACTTTTTCCTGACCTTCTTTGCCAACGCCTTTGGCCTGCACGCCGATACAAGTTTGGCCGGTGTAGTTTTCGGCCAACGATTCGGGCACGGGCAAAACCGCTTTAAGGAACTCGATCGGCGCGACCTTCAGGCCCCTGAAGTCAATCGGTACGATGCTGGTCATGCCGATGCCTTCCAATACGTTCAGGTGCTTGATGTAATTTTCGCCGAAAGTCATCCAAAAGCGGGCGCGTTTAATGGTGGGAAAATTGAGAACGAGGGACTCGAGTTCTTCGTGATACAGTACAAAGCTTTTGCGGGTGGCAACTTTGGGATAGTAGATGTCTTGCGAGATTTCCAGCGGTTTGGTTTCGATCCATTCGCCATTTTCATAGTAGCGGCCATTGGCGGTGATTTCGCGGATATTGATTTCAGGGTTGAAGTTGGTGGCAAAAGCTTTGCCGTGATCGCCGTTGTTGCAGTCGATAATGTCTAAGTAGTGAATTTCGGAGAAGTGGTGCTTGGCGTGGTGGGCGGTGAAAATGTTGGTCGCGCCAGGGTCGAAACCGCAGCCGAGCAGCGCCATCAGGCCAGCTTCCTCGAAGCGCTGGCGGTACGCCCACTGCCACGAGTACTCGAACTTGGCCACGTCCAGCGGCTCATAGTTGGCGGTGTCGAGGTAATGCACGCCGGTCTCCAGGCAGGCGTCCATGATGGTGAGGTCTTGGTAGGGCAGCGCCACATTGATGACGAGTTCAGGCTTAAATGCATTGAACAGTTCCACCAGGGCCGGAACGTTGTCGGCGTCCACACTGGCGGTACTAAATTGGGTCTTGGAGTCCGGCAGGTGCTGATGAATCTCGGCCACGATTTTATCGGCCTTGCTGACGGTGCGGGTGGCGATCAGGACTTCGGTGAACACGCTGTCGTTTTGAGCGCACTTCTTGGCGACCACATTGCCCACGCCGCCCGCGCCGATGATAATGACTTTACTCATGGCGGTTAGTTTATAACGCCGCCACGAGCATGACGCAGCCACGCTGAGAACGCGCTAGCTTTGAAAGATGCTGCCCGCCGCGCCGCCCCCCGCCATCGTTACCGCTGCCATCATCACTGCCGGAGGAGCCTCCCGCCGGTTCGGGAGTGATAAAGCGCTGGCCCGGCTCGGTGGGCAAACCTTGCTGGAACGGGTGGCGGCCAGCTTAGAGAACCACGCGCCCAAACTGATTGTCGCGCCGCCGGGCAAGTATGCCCTCAGCGGCTGGCAAAACGTCCCTGATACCCGCCCCGGCGAAGGGCCACTGGCGGGATTGGAAGCGGGGCTGGGTGTCTTAAAAACGGGCGCACTGGAGCCGCGACTGTGGGCAGCGTTCGCGGCGGTGGATTTGCCTTACCTGACGCCGAAGTTCTGGAAACGGCTGGCCCACTTCAGAGAACCGAACGCTCAGGCCGTCATCGGCCACAGCTCAGATAAGCGCAAGCAGCCGCTGGCCGCGCTCTATCACGTGTCCAGCCTGAGCACTGTCACCGCGCTGCTTGATAAAGGCGAGCGGCGAATGCTGGCTTTGCTCGACGAGTTGGCTGTAATTGAGGTGAGCTGGGCCGAGCTGGAGAGCGCCGCGCCGCAGGCTTATCAGAATGTCAACCGCGTCGAGGACTTGAGTGAAAGCAGCATCTAGCGCCTACCGCACTCCGCTGACCTCTTCAAACAGGCGGCTGGGGACGTAGGCCCGCGCCGCACACACGCTGACAAGTTGGCGCTCCGGATAACGCAGGGCGGTGAGCGAGCCACCGTAAACGCAGCCGGTATCGATGTTCCAGCTCTCCCCTGCCGCGACTTGGCCGCGCTGCTGAGGACGGCGCACTGGCGTGTGACCGCTGACGATCAGGTGCGGGCCGGTGTGGAGCGCCGCCCAGTCTTCGCGCACGGGATGCCCGTAAGCGTCCCGCTCCTCAAAGTCGTGGCCGTGCACGTTGTATTCGCCGCGCTCACTGCCCGCGAGGTCGGCCCTGTCTCCGGCGTGGGCCACCAGCAAGCGGCCCTCATCGAGTGTCAATCGCGGCGGTGAGTCCAACAAAAAGGCGGCGGCGCGGCGGCGAAAGGTGGGCGACGCCGTGACAAGCTGCTTGAGGCTGCTTTCCAAATTGGCCGTCGGCTTGCGGACATGACCGCCGGAAAGCGCGTGGCCCAGCCGCTCATCGTGGTTGCCCCGCACCGCCAAAGCTTGCCCGGCGGCCACCGCTTTCATCACCAGCTTGAGAACACCTGGGGTATCTGGCCCACGGTCGACCAAATCGCCCACCAAGATGAGTTGCCTGCCCAGCGGCGGCGTGAGGTTGAGCTCTTCGTCTGCTCCGTAACCGAGCCGCCTGAGCAGCGCCAGCAATTCGGGCAGGCAGCCGTGAACATCTCCAACCACGTCAAAGCCCTGCACACTAATAAACTTGCCCGCCTTCCCTGAGCAGCTGCGGTTCAGCGAACGCCCCTTCCTCTACCTCCGGCGACATCACGATGACCTGCGGCGGGCAAGAACGGGCGCAGGCCGAGCAGCCGGTACACGAGGTCAAATCGAGGTGCAGGGTAATCAGGCCGTCGGGGTGGACTTCTCTGGCAATGGCTTCGGTGGGGCAGACATTGGTGCAGACTGGGCAGTCGATACAGCCGTCCAAGATGCGCGGCGCGGCCCAGATAACCAGCGTTTCCGGCGCGGGGGTGGGCTTCATGGCGCGGCGACGCCACAGCCACTCGGCGGGGCGGCGCTCTTCGGGCACGCTCCAGTCCACGAACGGCAGCGGGCTTTCGGGAATGACCTGCGCGGCCATCCGGCTGGCGCTGCGGGCCAGCGCTCCGAACATACTGCGCCGCGAAACCTGCGGCCCGCTGAGCTGCTCGCCCGCCGCCTTGCGGATACTGACGCGGGCGGGGCGGCCCGTAGCGGCGCGGAGCTGCTGAGCGCCCTCCACCACTGCCGCGAGGCGCTCGGGCACGTCGGCGCGGCCCACCGCGCAAGTCGGGCAGTCGCCGTGCAATAAGGTCAGCTCGATGCCCCACGCACCCGAGGCCACCACCGCGCTCTGGTTTACGCGCCCAAGGCACGGCAGCGTCTGGTCGCCCGCGCCGCTCTGCGAGCAGGTCAGGGTGGCCCCGCCCTCGCCGTGCGCTTTGATGGCTCCCAGCGTGGCGCTCACGTCGTATTCCAGCGCTCCGGTGGGGCAGGCCTGCACGCACAGGCCGCAACTGGTGCATTTGGCCGGATCAATGCTCACGGCCCTATCGATGCTGACCGCTTCGTGGGGGCAGGCCTGCTGGCAAAGGTCGCAGCCGCCCACCGCCAGCCGCTCCACCAGGCAGCGCGGGCCGGTGTAGCGCGGCACGGGGTTGCCGTACTCGCCGAGCAATTTGAACATTCCCTCTAACATGGGCCTTCTAGCATGAACCTTCCATGCTCAGGATTATGCGCCGCGCTGAGTCTCAGAAAGATGACGCCGGGCCGGGTTTTGATCTGCTGATCACAACCCGGCCGCTCACTGCCCACCGCCAAACTCGGGATTGTCGTGCTTGAGGGCGGCCAGGGCTGGACGGGCGGCGGGCAGCAAGGCAAAGCGGCCGCCGTTAAAGGCGTAGGTCAGAAGGTAAGTTCGGCTGGGCGCGGCGCTCAACTTGCCCACACACGGATCGTGCACTTTGGTGTCGTCGCGGGGGCGGGTAAAGGTCGCCGATTTGATCCTGACTTCCAGACCAGAGGCACTGCCGGATTTCGCCAGCAACTTCCAGTTCACAATCTGCTGAATGCTGCCGGTGGGTGAACAGGCCTGAGAAGTGTCATAGGTGCTGAAAAAATTCTGGGCCAGCACGTCCGGTTTTGCCAGATCCAGCAGCACCAGATTCTCGACCACGGTGCCCATGCCGCTGTAACTGCCCTGACACAGCAGCAGGTCGCGCCCACCTGCGGCAGCAGCCTTCAGGCACTGATCTGTGCGAATCCCCTGAACGTAGCGCAGCAGTTTCCAACTCGTCAGGCTCTGCCAGCGCAGCAGCAGGCTGCCCCCAAAATTGTTGACATGGGGTTCGCAGCCGCCCATATCCATCAAGGCGTCGGTAGCGCGGGGGTCGGTGAAATGGCCGTAGATCACCGTCGCCGGGCTGAAGGTGTCGCCCTGATCGCCCGTGAACGCAGGGCAGGGCGTGCATTCTCCCGTTCCGGCCCCGCTCTGGCAGACGGAGGCCAGCAACTCGCGGGCCACCTTGGGCGTAATCTTCTGGCTGCCCGCGCCTGCCCCTGCTCCCACTGAAGCCGCCTGAGAACTCAGCGCAGCCAGCGTCAGCAGCGCCAGCGGAGCGCCCACCCTCATGGGCCGGGCCTCATTTGTAGTCCGGCCAGCCCGCAGACTTGAAGGTCACATCGTTCCACTTGGGATGCATCCCCTCATCTTCTTGGAGGCGAGTCAATTTATTTCTGGCGCAGGCCTGATATTTGAGCAGCTGCGCCCGCTTTTCTGGCGTTTTGAAATCGCGGGTCACCAGCAGGCTCTGCACACTGTATGTATCGACACTGGCTCCAAACTGCGGGTAAATCAGCTTGGCCTTCTGGTAAAAGTCCTTGATTTTGCTGGGGTCGATATCGAGCGGCAACAAGCTGTACTGCTGGGCGTCGAGCGCTTTGACCCAGTCGGCAGGCTGGCCCACCGCCGCCAGCACCGCGTCCACCGTGCCCGCCGAGAGGGCCGAGAGCGCCGCTTCACGGGTGGGAAAACTTACCACCTGGAAACTCACCCCCGCTTTGGCCCGCAGCACATTGGCGGTGACCACGCTGCCGCCCCAAGCGCCCAGCTTTTTTCCGGCAAGCTGGCTGTAACTGGTGACGCCGCTCAAGCGCCCAAAAAAATTCTTGGTGGGCTTTTTGGCAATCAAGTGAAGTTCTTCTTGATGCAGCGCTAAGAGGGTGCGAATGCCTTTGGCACGCGCGTCGCCGTCGATCTGGTCGCGGGCCTTGAGCACGTCGAGTTGCACGAAGGCCAGCGAAACTTGGTTGCTCAGCAGCAGATCCACGCTCTCCACGCTGCCGGAAGTCTGCCGCTCGCGCAGCCACGACGCAGAGGTGCACACATCGCCCAGATTTTTATACATGGTGGCGTAAGTCCCGCCCTTGCTGCCGGTGGCGACATTCAGCACGGTGAGAGGTTGGGCCGATGGGGTTTGGGCAAAAGCTGCTCCAGTGAGCAGGGCGCACGCAAGCGCGAAACGTTTCATTTCAGCCCCTTATACGGATCGTTGGTCGCCGGACTTGAAGAGTTGGAGGGGCTGGAAGAACCGGAACCGAGCTTGCCGAGCGCTCCGGTCTGGTCGAGGTAGACCAGACCCGCGCACAGCAGCAAGACCACCAGCAGCACGCCGATCAGTAAGCCGGGGCGCTTCATTTTCTCTCGTTCCCAACGTTGACGCCCTCCAAGTTGGCCGACAGATCCGGCAGCGCTGTGCCGCCGATTCGGCGCTGTTGGTTGGCGGCCTGGGTGGTCAGCGCGGCGTCGAGCAGTTCGGCGGTGCGCCCAGAGCGGCGCGAAATTTCAGAAAGGGCCGCCTCGGTGGTGTGCTGCTCGGTGGGGCTGAGGCGGGCCATTTGCAGCGCTCCAGCCAGATTGCCCCGCGCTTCAGCCAGTCGCATGTCGATCCGGGCCTTTTTGATGACCAGATCGAACTCGCGCAGGTCGTCTTGCATGGTCGCGTAATACGTCTGGGCCTGCGAGAAGGCGGCGTTGCTGGCTTCCAGCTCCTGCTGCCAATTGCTGATGTCGGCTTCGGGCAACTGGCCCCGGCTCTCGTCGATGACCCGCTTGAAATCATTTAAGTATCCGCGTGCGTTGGCGAGTTGCTGGCCTTTTTGGGTAATCAATTTTTCCATGTCGCCGCGTTTGGCAATCAACGTTTCGATGGGCAGGGCGCGGGCCACCGTCTCCTCGACCTTGCTGCGCCCAGCCCGCAGGCCCAGCATGATGGCCGGCCACAGCACCACAAAGGCCACGATGGCGATGACAAAGGCCGCGATGGTGACGGTGGTCAGCGCCACGTTGAACAAGGCGACGGCCGCGCCCGCGATGGCCGCCAGCACCAGCACGCCGATGACGGTGGTGACGACGATATTCGGGCCTGATCTGACGGTCTGTATGGTTTGGGTGCCGGGTTTTTCGATCATGGGTCTGCCTCCAGAGGGTAGGCCTTGTAAGGGATAGCCCACAAAGTTTCATCCCAGAATACGCGTTTGGACGGCCCGGCGTTCCGAACCGCGAGCGGCTGACCCCGGTAACCGGAAACCCAAAAAACGCCCCCTCCAGCAGAGAGAGCGCTCAAGCCACTTGAAACTCAGACGTTCAGATAATGCGAGTAGCTCTTGCGCATCTTGATAACTTTGGGCGTGATGACTGCCATGCAGTACGGCTGGGTGGGGTTGTTGGCAAAGTAGCTCTGGTGGTAGTCCTCGGCCACGTAGAACTGGGAAGCCGGCTCTAGGGTAGTCACAATCGGCTGATCGTAGACGTGCTGGGCGCTCAGATCATCGATAAACGCCTGAACTTCAGCCTTTTCGGCGTCGGTCTGGTAAAACACGGCGGAGCGGTACTGGGTACCGACATCGTGGCCCTGGCGGTTGAGCTGGGTGGGGTCGTGGGTGGCGAAGAAGATGCCCAGCACGTCGCGGTAGGGGATGACGCTGGGATCAAAGGTCAGGCGCACGGCCTCGGCGTGACCAGTTCTGCCGGAGCAGACCTGGTTGTAGCTGGGGTTGGCAACGGAGCCGCCGATGTAGCCGCTCTCGACTTTCGCCATGCCCTTGACGTTGTCGAACACCGCCTCGGTGCACCAAAAGCAGCCGCTGGCGAGAATGGCGGTTTGCAGGCTTGCAGACGAATCTGGGTTCAGGGTCGAATCGGTCATGCTCTCAGTTTGCCGCGTGGGAGCATCTCAGATGGCGCGAGTCGGCACGTTTGGCTGGGCTTAACCCTGCTCCAGGTTTTCCCTCAAGCGGCCCCCAACGGCGCTAGGCTGGCGGACGTGACTGCTCCTGCTCCCCGCCTGACCCGTGCCACCATCACCTTATTCTCCGTTTCGGTGGGCCTGATCGTGGCCAATTTGTACTACGCCCAGCCGCTGTTGCCGCAGATCGCCGCCGACTTTAAGGTGGATGTGGGCAGCGCCGCCCGCCTGGTCACCTGGATTCAGCTCGGCTACGTCATGGGGATGGTGTTGGTGGTGCCGCTGGGCGACGTGGTGGACCGCCGCAAGCTGACGCTCGGTTTGGTGGCGCTCAGCGTCGTGGTCCTGCTGGCGGTGGCGGCAGCCCCAGCGTTCTGGCTGTTTGCGCTGGCCTCGGTGCTGCTGGGCCTGACCACCGTGGGAGCGCAGGTTTTGGTGCCGTTCGCGGCCAGCCTCGCGGACGACGCCAACCGGGGCAAGGTGGTGGGCACGGTCATGAGCGGCTTGCTGCTGGGCATTTTGCTGGCCCGCACCGTCTCGGGGGTGCTGGCCTCGCTGCTGGGCTGGCGGCTGGTGTTCGTGGTGGCGGCGGCCGCACTGGCGCTGCTCTGGGCGCTGCTGCGGCGCGGCCTGCCCAGTCTCGCTCCAGCCAACCGCCTGCCTTACCGCACGCTGCTGGCCTCGGTGCTTGAGCTGGTCATCAGCGAACCCATGCTGCGCCGCCGTTCGCTTTACGGCCTGCTGGCCTTCGCCGCCTTCAGCGTGTTCTGGACAAGCCTCTCCTTTTTGCTGGCCGGGCCGCCGTACTTTTACAACGAAGCTTTGGTGGGCCTGTTCGGTTTGGTGGGCGCGGTGGGAGCGCTGGCCGCTTCGTGGGCAGGCCGTCAGGCCGACGCGGGGCGCAGCCACTGGATTTCGGGCGTGATGGCCGCTTTGATTGCCGCCTCGTTCGGGCTGATCTGGTGGGGCCAGACCTCGCTGGCCGCGCTGATCGCAGGAGCGCTGCTGATGGACTTGGGCGTGCAGGCGCTTCATATCACCAACCAGTCCGAGATCTACCGCCTGCGCCCTGAGGCCAGAAGCCGCCTGACCACCGTTTATTTGAGCAGTTACTTCGCGGGCGGGGTGCTGGGGTCGGCGCTCTCCAGTGTGGCTTACGTGCGTTACGGCTGGGCGGGGGTGTCGGTGCTGGGCGTCCTCTTTGGGCTGGCCATTTTGGCGGTGTGGGCGCTAGAAAAACCGCTTCAAGCTGCGCCCAACAAGCTTTAGTTATCCATCTTCAGGCTCACGCACTGCTGCTCGGTTCTGTTTCCAATCCTAAGCAGAAATGATGACCAGATGAAACCCTGACAACATTTATGTTTTATGATGTGGTGATGATTAAACCTACTCTGGCTCTGCTGACTTCAGCCCTGCTGCTCTCGGCCTGCACGCTGACCACCAAAAAACCTGATCCGGTCAGCATCACTATTTTGGGCCTCAACGACTTTCACGGCAACCTCGAACCCACCTCGTTCACCAAAGTGGGCGATACGGCGGCCATCAAGGCAGGCGGTGTGGCGGCGCTTGCCTCAGAAGTCAACGACGCCAAGCTCAAAAACCCCAACACCATCTTGGTGGGCGGCGGCGACCTGATCGGTGCCAGCCCGGCCACCAGCAGCCTGCTGCGCGACGAACCCAGCGTGGTGGCCATGAACAAAATCGGAATGCAGATCAGTGCGCTGGGCAACCACGAGTTCGATCAGGGCCTCAAAGAATTGTTCCGGATGCAAAACGGCGGCTGCGACAGCAACGACGCGGCCAAAGCCTGTAAATTTGATCCCACGTTTGACGGAGCGAAGTTCAAATGGATCGGCGCGAACGTGGAGTACAACGCCAGCAGCGGCAAAACTGGCACACCCTTTGCGCCTTACATCATTCAGGACATCGGCGGCGCGAAGATCGCCTTCATTGGGGCCGTGACCAAATCGGTGACGGGTCTGGTTTCGCCCGACGGCATCAAGGATCTCAACTTCCTCGACGAAGCCGCCTCAATTAACAAGTACATTCCTGAAATCAAAGCCAAAAACGTGGACGCCATCATCATGCTGATTCACGAAGGCGGCGAAATTGCTCAGGGCAGCAAGGACACCTACGCCACTGTCGGCTGCAAAACCCTCAATGCCAGCAGTCCGATTGTCGCGATTGCCAAAAAAGTCGATCCGGCGGTCAGCGCCATCATCAGCGGCCACAGTCACCAAGGCTACAACTGCCTCGTGCCCGACCCCACCGGCAAAGACCGCATCGTGATTCAGGGTGATTTCTACGGCCACCTGCTGCAAACCCTCAACCTGACGGTCGACAAGGCCAACCACAAGCCGCTCAGCGTTTCGGCGGCCAACTTGGTGGTCGACTACACCGCCCGCGAAACCAACAAGACCCTCAATGCCGACATGCTGGCGCTGGTGGACAAAGCCAAAGCCAAAACCGACGCGGTCAAAGCTGTGCCCGTCGCCAACTTGGGCGTGCCACAAATTCAGCGCGGTATCAGCAACGCCCGCAACACCGAGTCGGCCTTGGGCGACGTGATCGCCGACGCGCAGGTGTTTGCCACCTTGGCACAGGGCACCCAGATTTCGCTGATGAACCCCGGCGGCATCCGCCAAGACTTGCCCGACACCGGCCAGATCAAGGCCGGAAACGCCATCAACTTCGGTGACGTGTACGCCGTGCAGCCGTTCGGCAATACCTTGGTGGTCATCGATATGACCGGCCAGCAGATCAAAGACGTGCTGGAGCAGCAGTGGATGAACGAAAACGCCACCGCCGTCAAGTTGTTGCAAGTCAGCGAGGGCTTTAGCTACAAGTACACCGACAGCGCTCCGGCAGGCAGCAAAATCAACATCGCCGACATCATGTTTGGCGGCAAGCCGATTGACCCCGCCGCCAAGTACCGCGTGGCGATCAACAGCTTCCTGGCAACCGGCGGCGACTTCTTCAGCGTCTTCAAGAGTGGCACCAACAAAGTCGAGCTGCCCAACCTCGTAGACGTGGACGCCCTCAACGTTTACCTGAAAGCCAAAGGCAGCACGCTGGACGGCAAAGTCAAGGGCCGGATCACCAAGCTGTAAGGCTAAAGCCCACCCGACTTCTTTTCAGCCGGAACACTCGGACTTACCGCCGTGTTCCGGCTTTGCTGTATCCCCCCTGCCTAAGCCCACCTTCATCCAACTCTGGCTTTTTTATTGCCCCGCCGTTATCTACTTCACGAATGGACATCTTGAATATGCTCGGCCTCGGCCAAAACCAAACCGCTCAGCTCGGTCAGCAGCTCGGCGTGGCCCCAGACCAAATGAACTCGGCGCTCGAAGCCGCCGTGCCGCTGCTCATTAGTCAAATGGGCCACAATGCCCAAGACCCGCAGGGCGCGGCCTCGCTTTCGCAGGCGCTCTACCAGCACGACGGCAGCGCCATCGATAACCTTCAGCAGGGCAGCTTACCCAACTTGGACGACGGCCAAGCCATTACCCGCCACGTGTTCGGCGGTAACCAGAACTCGGCCGTCAACGCGGTGAGCCAGCGGGCCGGAATCAGCCCGCAGCTCGCCATTCAGATTATTTCTATGGCCGCGCCGCTGGTGCTGGGCTACCTCAGCCGCAACCGGGGCGCGGGCGGCGGCGGCGGTATGGATGGTGGCATGGGCGGCAATCTGGGCGGTCTGGGCAGCATTCTCGGCAGTGTGCTGGGCGGCGGCGCGGCGGGAGGTCTCGGCAGCATCTTAGGAAGCGTCTTGGGCGGCGGCTCACAGCAGCAGCAGCCCCAGTATCAGCAACCCCAGCAAAGCTCTGGCGGCTTGGGCGACCTCGGCGGAATGCTCGGCAGCATTTTCGGCGGCGGACAGCAAAGCGGCCAGCCTCAGAGCAACCAAATGGGCGGCGGCGTGGGCCTGGAGCCTGTTGGGCAGCAAGCGCAACAGAGCAGCAATCCACTGGAAGACTTGATCGGGATGTTTGGCGGCAACCGGCGCTGAGGGTAGCGCAGCAGCTTGCCAAACGAGCTTAAAGTGATGGTAAGCTTTGGCGCATCTCCTATCACCTTGCTGGGCCTAGAATCTTGGTATGGGCCTCAAGGAATTCATTGAATGGTTGCGTGAAACGTTGCGTAATCCGGGCGGTCAGCCGCAGCCGGTTCCGGTGCCCGTTCGCGTCAAGCGCTAACAATCTCTTCTCCTCAACTTATCCCCGCTCCCTCTTGGCGTTTTGCCGGTGGGGAGCGTTTTTGCTGACTCACCGCTCAGACACACATGACAGACATCTGCCGCCGCAATTCGCTATCTTGGCGGGGTGCATGGCATGGAACTCCTCCGCCCGCTGATTGCGGAGCGCCCGCCGGAAGAACGGGACAAAATTGAAGCCGCTTACGAATTCGCCCGTGAAGCCCACGAAGGCGTGGCCCGCAAGAGCGGCGAGCCTTATATCACCCACCCGGTGGCGGTCGCCAAAATTCTGGCCGAGTTGGGGATGGACACCGATGCCATCTCGGCGGGCCTACTCCACGACACGGTAGAAGACGTGGAGCGCGTGACCTTTGCCGTGATCGAAGCGCAGTTCGGGCCGGATGTCCGCAAGATCGTGGAGGGCGAAACCAAAGTCAGCAAACTGACCAAGCTCAGCGCCAACCTCCACGACCAGCAATCCGAAAACCTGCGCCAGATGCTGATCGCCATGACCGGCGACGTCCGCATCATCATCGTCAAATTGGCCGACCGCCTGCACAACATGCGGACACTGGCCAGCATGAAGCCGGAAAAGCAGCAGCGCATCGCCCGCGAAACCATCGAAATTTTCGCGCCGCTGGCCCACCGACTCGGCATCGGGCAAATCAAGTGGGAACTGGAGGACCTCAGTTTTAAGTACCTCGATCCACAGGCCTACAGCTACCTGGAGACCCGCCTGAGAACCCGCCAAGAAGAGCGCGAGGCCCAGATCACGCAGGCCATCGAGCAGCTCCGCGCCGAACTCGCCGACGATATCGAGCTCTCGGAGTGGGTGCAAGCCGAAGACATCTCCGGGCGCAGCAAGCACCTCTGGAGCATTCACCAGAAAATGCAAAAGGAAGGCAAGGCCTTAGAGCAGATTTTTGATTTGCTGGCCATCCGCCTCATCCTGACGCCCAAGCCGGTCAACGCCCCCGAGAGCCGCCAAAAAGAACGCGCCGAGGAAGCCCGTGAAAAGCGGGTGTGCTACCACTCGCTGGGCATCGTGCACAGCATGTGGTCGCCGATCCCCGGCCGCTTCAAGGATTACATTGCCGTGCCCAAACCCAACGGCTACCAAAGCCTGCACACCACCGTGATCAGCCAGGGCGGCCAGCCGATTGAAGTGCAGATCCGCTCGAAACGGATGCACATGGTGGCCGAGTTCGGGATCGCCGCCCACTGGATGTACAAGCAGGGCTCGGCGCTGGCCCAGAAAGAGCGCGACGACTGGTTATTGCAAATGCGCGACTTGCAGCGCGATTTCTCCGACGCTGCCGACTTTGTGGACGCCGTCAAAAACGACATTCTGGGCGGGCGGGTCTTCGTATTCACGCCGAGGGGCGACACGGTCAGCTTGCCGCAGGGCGCGACACCGGTGGACTTTGCCTACCACATTCACAGCCGCATCGGCGACACCACCATCGGCTCGCGGGTCAACGGCTCGATTGTTTCGCTGAGTCACAAGCTCAAAAACGGCGACATGGTGGAGATCGTCACCAACAAAAACAGCACCCCCAGCCGCGACTGGCTCAACTTTGCCACCACCCGCAGCGCCCGCAGCAAAATCCGCCACCACTTCCGCATTCTGGAGCGCAGCGAGGCCCTGCAAAACGGCCACGACCTGCTCGAAAAGCATCTGCGAAAGCGCCAACTGCCGGTGCGCCAACTGATGAGAACCAAGATTCTCGAAGATGTCAGCTTCAAGCTGGCCGGGTCGCGCAACCCCGACGATCTGTATCTGGCCATCCATGCCGGAAAGCTGACGCCCGGAGCGGTGGCCCGCGCCCTCGCCCCGCAACTCGAGCAGGAGCAGCGCCCCCTCCGCGCCCCCGTGCCGCGTCCAGTGGAGCCGGGAGGCGTGTACGTGGAGGGCTTTTCCACCGTCACCAAGCTGGCCAACTGCTGCACCCCGATTCGCGGCGATCAGATCATGGGCTACTTGACGCGGGGGCGCGGCGTCACGGTCCACCGGATCGATTGCCCCAACATGGTGCGGCTGCTCAAGTTCGAGCCGGAGCGCTGCGTGGCGGCTTCGTGGAATCCGGGGACGCGCGGCAACGCCATCGTGGATGTGGACGTGGTCGCCGCCGACCGCAGCGGCCTGCTGAGCGACGTGCTGAGCTTGCTGGTGAGCCTCAAGCACAGCCCGATGAAAGTCAGTGCTGGGGTGGGCGCAGACAGCGTGGCCCATATTGCGCTGCGGCTGGCGGTGGAAAATCAGGCCGAGTTGGTGTCGCTGGCCAACCAACTGCGCCAGATTGACAGCGTCACCGACGTGCTGCGGGTAGGCAAAGGCAATAAAAGCGTGCCGCAGAACTGAGGCGTAAGCGGAGCGACACCGTCAGCCCGGTCAACCTTTGAGCCGCCCAGCCGCTAAGCTAAGGGCAGTGCCTCTTTTCTTGCTCCCCGACCTCGGCGACCTGCTCCGGCTCTCGCCGCAGTACAACGCCGCCACCTTGGTGGAAGTCGCCCGCCAACTCGGCGCGGCGCGGCTGCTGTGGCTCAGCGGCCCCGACCCCGACCACCCCGCCCGCGACAGTTTCGGCGCGGCCCGCTTGCCCACCACCGATCTCGCGCCGGATTGGGCTTTTGCTGAGGCCGAGTATCAGCAACTCCTCGAATTTATGCCGCAGTACCCCCAAGGCCGCCAGCGCCTCAAAGCCGCTGCCGCCGCCGAAGGCGAACTGGCCGATTTGCTGCAAACGCCGATGACCTTTGAAAAAGTCACGGCTCCTGCCACGCTGGAACTGGCCAGTCGTTACCACACCGCCCTTGCCGAGTCGCTCGGCGAAGGCCCCGGTACCCGCCATCACGCCCGCCGCCTGGACGAATTGGCAAAGAGCCTGCAAGACCAGCAGGGGGTGGCGCTGGCGGCACTCGACGATCTGCCGGGCCTGCTGGAGCGCTTGCCTCAGGCGGCTTTGCCTGACCTGCCCAACTTCCAACCCGGCGAGGCTTCGCGCCTGCGGGCACTGGCTGATAGGGCCGGACAACTGCGTGAAGACGACGACCTCAACGCCCTGATCGCCGCACTGGGCCGCGAAACGGGCGACGCCATCACGCCGCTCTCAGAGCTGGATTACCACGCCGCCGGAATCTTTTTGGCCACCGGCGACTTAGAGAACGCCCGCAGCTTGCTGGAAAAGTCGGCGCACGGCCTGAGTGACTTGCCGCGCAGCTTGCCGGGGCTGGTGCTGGCGCGGCTGGGCCAAGTCCGCGACGCGCAGCAGGATCGGGATTTGGCGCGGCGCAGTTATCAAGCGGTGCTGGCGCTCAACTTCGCGCCGGAAGTGGCTCGGGAAACGGCGAGGGCCGGCATGGAGACGGCATTTGTAATGGAAAAGGAGTAAACAGCGGGCTTGGTGCTCAGCTTTTCACCCGCTCAATCAAGCCCGCTCTCACCACCTGCTTCTCACCGTAAAGCAAATGTGGCTCGCCTTCCAGCTTCACACTGATCAAATCCGGCAAAGTGTTCAGCCTGATTTCCGCTTCGGCGCGTTGCAGCGGCCAGCGCCGGTGCCAGATCGGGCCTTTGTAGATTTTGTCTCCGGCGGCGCTGAACAAAGAATAGCGCTCGGTCAGCCACGCTTCCAGGCTGCCTTCCTGCGACTCAAACTTCGGGCCGATGGGCCGGTAAGCGGCGGCAAATGCGCCAGCCGTGACGCCTTTGTGGGTACGAACGCTGGCGTACTCGGTCACTTCACCGCGCTGGGCGCTCCACATCTTGGCGTCGAAATACGGCAAATGAAAACCCAGCCGCGCCAGCCGCACGGCTACAGGTTGCGCGGCGTCTAAGCTGAAAAACCAAACGCCTGCCGTACCCTCAGCGTCGATCACGTAAGTTCGCAAGTTGAGTTCGGTAAAGGTGGACAGGCCGCTGACAGTGGGCAGACCGCGCGGGGCCACTCCCGACATCAAGAACGGCACCACGCCGAGGTAAGCCTGTCCGTGATAGGTGTCTAAGGTGAGGCCCGGCGGCAAGTACTTGTGCAGTTCGGCGGCGCTGACGGGCCAGTGCATGAAGCACAGCCGCTGCCAGATCATTCTCAGGGCGTAGGGTGGATGGGCAGGATCAGTCACCCGCTCAGCCTAGCGACTTTGAGGCCAGCAGAGGGCAACAAAAAACCCCCTCCGGTCAGGGAGAGGGGCAGCAAACAAAAAAGGGTTAGCGCTTGCTGAACTGCGGAGCGCGGCGGGCCTTCTTGAGGCCGTACTTCTTGCGCTCGACTTCGCGGGGATCGCGCTTGAGTAAGCCCTTGGGCTTGAGCTGAGCGCGGAAGTCAGGGTTGACCTTCAACAGGGCGCGGGAAATGCCCAGCTTGATGGCGTCGGCCTGACCGCTGGGACCGCCGCCCGCCACGGTGATGTAGGCGTCGTAGCGCCCCGCCGTGCCGGTTTCACGGAAAGCTTGCAGCGCGTGAACGGCGCGGAGCAGACCACGGAAATAGTTTTGAAACTCCTTGCCGTTGACGACGATTTTGCCTTCGCCGGGGCGTAAAAACACCCGCGCCACAGCAGTTTTGCGGCGGCCCGTTCCGTAGAATTGTTCGATAGCCATTAGTTGTTCTCCAGCTTGGTGGGTTGTTGGGCGGCGTGGGGGTGCTGCTCGCCCGCGTAAACCTTGAGGCGGGGGTGCATCGAGCGGCCTTGGCGGCCCTTGGGCAACATGCCGAAGACGGCGTGCTCAATGACGCGCTCGGGGTGGCGGGCCAGTACAGTGCGGGCGGTTTCTTTCTTAAGGCCGCCCTGGTAACCGCTGTAGCGGGTGTAGACTTTTTGATCCAGCTTTTTGCCGGTCAGCGCCACTTTTTCAGCGTTGATGACCACCACGAAGTCGCCGTTGATAATGTTGGGGGTGAAGTCGGGGCGGTGTTTGCCACGAATGCGGCTGGCGATCAAGGTGGCGAGGCGGCCCAAGGGCACGTTGCTGGCGTCCACCACGACCCAGTTTTGTTCGGTTGAATTGTTGTCAGGCACGTAGGTTTTCACGTTGTAGCTCCAATGCGAGATTAAGTTTCATAGCACAGTTGAGTTTTGCAGCGCGTTAGGTCAGTCTTTTGACGCTCGCGGGGGCAAGCGTGAAGCGACCTCGCCGGGGCTGCGCCCGACCCGCTTTGCACTCTACCAAGCGCAAAACACCGCTCATGAGTGTAGCAGACCTGAGCGGCGTGGGCAAGCCTGAATTTGGGCTGCATTGAGTGAGCAGGTTCTAGGCCGCGCCGAGTTGCCCGAAGAAATTGAGCTGGTGGTAAAGGTCGTCTAGGGCTTGGCTATACAGCCGCTGTGAGACCCGCTCATTGAGTGCCAGTGCCAGCGCCGCGTCGTGGAAAGTGGTGAAGCGCTGCTGGATATGCCAGCCTTCGCCTTCAGTGAGCAGGACTACATCCGGAGCGTCCAGCAAGAACCGGACGCGGCCTTGTGAAGTGCGGGTATCTGTATAGTGCTGCAACATAAACACAGCGTAGCCAATCGCCGCCTGAGAAGGGGTGTACTTCCTGACGATTGACTTCAAGAAGTGGGGGCGCCGAGTTGGGTAGACCCGAAGACAACGTCGGCCTGCACCCGCCCAAGTCACTTCAGTTGTTGAGCATCAAATTGCTGATCGAGCTGGGCGCAGGCGTCTCAGTCGGGAATTTGACCAGCACGTTGACGACTGTACCCGGTGGCGTCGCAGGATCGAGGATGATGCTGTGGGCCGAGAGCAGCGGCGGCGACGGCTCGGTGTCAATGGCCCGCACCAAGACTTGGCCCTGCGCCGGAACAAAGACGCACCAGCTTTCGGGAGTGGTGCTGAAGGCGCGAACCGGCAACAAGCTCTGGAGGCCCAAGTCGCCGGGGGTGGGCCAATATTCGATCAACAGAGTGGCTTGTTGGCGCTTCAAATCGGCGGCGTCAATGTCGAGCTGAATCTCGATGCCGTCGGGTTTGTCTTTGTTCAGTTTCATCCAACCCGGCACCACGTTGCGCCCGCTGGAATTGCTCTTGTACATCTGTTTGTCAGGAATGTTGTTTTGCGTCATGGCTTTACCTTAGCTCAAGTTAGCGCCGATTGGCGCGGGCTGGGCAGTGGGGGGAGTAAGAAGTCTAGTTGGACGCCGCAGGCAACGCGCCCAGCAAGCTGCGGGTCACGAAATAGCCCACCGCGAACACCAATAGTGGCAGCAGATCAAAGACGACGGTCGATTCTTTTTCGGGGTGCAGCGCGTCTTGCTTTTGGAAGCGAATCATGAGCAAAGCTTAACGCTTTTATCCGGTGCTCGCCTTCCCCATCACTTCATCCAGACCGCAGTTGAGTGGCCTTACGGGTCCGTACAAGCTATCCGGCACGGCCCTGATTCACCGTCAGCAGCAGCAAGACGATCAGGGCCACGTCCAGCACCCAACTGGCCGGGCGGCGCAGGCGCGGATCGGTTCTGGCCCGCAGCACCTGCACCACCAAGCGGGCCGCCAGCAAAACGGCCAGTACCCACACCGGCACGCCGAAACCCAGCAGCGGCGCGAACAACAGCAGCGCCGCGCTGAGCAGCAGCAGCAAACTCAGCGCCGTAAGGCGGTCTGGGGAAGGCGGCATGAGAACTTACGCTTTGGGGGTGGCTTTAGTTTTGCGCGGCGCTTTGCTGTCGGCTGGGGTCTTGCTTTTGGCTGGCGCTTTACTTTTCGGCTTTACAACTGGCTGTGGTGGGGCTGGCTGGGCAGTCGGCGCTGCTGTTTGGGCCGACTCTGCTTCAACGGCAGGCGCAGGCTCTTGGCTGCTCTGCTCAGTGAGCTGGGGTTCACTGTTCTGAGATTCACTGGTCTGCGGCTCACTGGGCAGCGGCCTTAGAATCAGGGCGCTGTTGGGGGCCAAGTTGAGCAGCAAGCGGTGGGTTTGACCGTGATCGCCACCTTCAAAGGCTTCCAAGCTGCTTTGCTGGGTGCCGAAACCGCCGTATTCGCCGTCATCGGTGTTGAGCAGGACTTGGTACAGACCCGGCATCGGCACACCCACCGGATAACCCTCGCGGTAGACCGGCGTCATATTCAGCACCACCAACACCCAGTCGCTGCTGTCCGGGTCGCGGCGAATGTAACTGTAGGTGCTGGCCTCAGCGTCGTCGGCGTTGACCCACAGCATTCCTTCAGGCGAGTGATCTCCAACGTGCAGCGCTGGGAATTCACGGTAGAGCCGGTTGAGATCGCGCACCAGCAACATGACGCCCCGGTGGTCGCGCAGATCGGTCAGGTGCCAGGGCAGCTCGATGTTTTCGTTCCATTCGGTGCCCTGAGCAAATTCTTGGCCCATGAACAGCAGCTTTTTGCCGGGTGTCGTCCACAGATAAGCGTAAAAGACCCGAAGCCCCGCCATCTGGGCGTATTGGTCGCCGGGCATCTTGCGCAGCAGGCTGCGTTTGCCGTGAACCACTTCGTCGTGCGAGAGCGCCAGCACAAACTTCTCGGAGGTGCGGTAGACGTTGAAAAAGGTCAGCTTGTGGTGGTCGTATTTGCGGTAGATCGGGTCTTCTTGGATGTACGAGAGGCTGTCGTTCATCCAGCCCATGGCCCATTTGTAGTGAAAGCCGAGGCCGAACGGTGCCGGGGAAGTCACGCCCGGAAAGTTGGTGCTCTCTTCAGCAATCATGATGGTGCCCGGCGCTTGGTGGGCCACCACGTCGTTGAGGCGCTTGAGAAAAGCGATGGCTTCCAAGTTCTCGTTGCCGCCGTAGATGTTGGGAATCCAATCGGTGCGCGAAAAATCGAGGTAAAGGATCGAGGCCACCGCGTCTACCCGCAGGCCGTCGATGTGGTATTCCTCCAGCCATTTGAGTGCCGATCCGATCAGGAACATCACCACTTCGTTGCGTCCGTAATCGAAGATGTAAGTGTTCCAGTCGTGGTGAAAGCCCTTGCGCGGATCGGCGTATTCGAAGAGCGGGCCGCCATCAAAGCGGGCGAGGCCGTGTTCGTCGGTGGGAAAATGGCCCGGCACCCAGTCGAGCAGCACAGCAATGCCGCGTGAGTGCAGGTGATCGACCAAGTATTTGAAATCGTCAGGCGTACCGAAGCGGCTGGTCGGCGCGTAGTAACCGGTGACTTGGTAGCCCCACGAGCCGTCGAAGGGATGCTCCATCACGCCCATCAGTTCGACGTGGGTGTAGCCGAGCCAATCGACGTAATCGGCCAGGCGGTGCGCGATGTCGCGGTAATTCATGTACCAGTTGCCCAGCCCCCGCGCCCACGAGCCCAGATGCACTTCGTAGATACTGATGGGTTTTTTCTCACTCTGGTCGCGCCCCGCCATCCACTCGGCGTCGTTCCAAGCGTGACTGCTTTGCCAGATAATGCTGGCGGTGGAGGGACGCAGCTCGGCAAACTGCATGTACGGATCGGCTTTTTGGACTGTGCGCCCATCTTGGCCGGTGACGTTGTATTTGTAAGCTTGACCGAAGCCGGCCCGCGGCACGAACAAACCCCAGAAGCCGAAATCGAGCCGGTTCATCGGATGCTCCAAGCCGTTCCAAGCATTGAAATCACCGACCACACTAACATGCTGGGCGTTGGGTGCCCACACCGCGAAGCGCACCCCTTCCACGCCACCTTCACTGGTGACATGCGCTCCCAGCAATTGATCGGGGCGCACCAAATCGGCAGTGGCCATTTTTTGCAGGAGGTCGTAACTTAAGGGCAGCAACTCATTCATCCCGACAGTTTACTGTCACCAAGCGTCAGAAGCGGCGGACATTCGGCAGCGCTTAAAGACTAGGTAAATTTAGACTGAGTCAGGTTGTACGAGAGCAATGGCCAAGAAAAAGCCGCTTGCTTGACCACTATCCTCAATTGATTACACCGTCTCGATGACATTTCGCCGAAAACGGCTCAGCAGGGCCAGGCCAAGTTCGCCGCTTTTTTCGGGGTGAAACTGGGTGGCGTGGATATTGCCCTGGCTGATGACCGACCAAAACGGTACGCCGTACTCGGTGATAGCACCCGCCGTGACCTGCGCCGAGAGCGGCACGTAGTAGCTGTGAACGAAATAGGCATAGCCTGAATTGTCCAAACCGCGCAGCAGCGGCGAGTCTCCGACTGTCTCCAGCGTGTTCCAGCCCATCTGCGGCACTTTCAGGCCCGGCTGATTCTCAAAGCGTTTGACGGTGCCCTCGATCAATCCGAGGCCCGCCACGCCGGGAGCTTCCTCCGAGCCGGAAAACAGCATTTGCATGCCCACGCAGATGCCCAGGAGCGGCGTGCCCGCCCGAACAGTGCGCAGCAGCAGTTCCCGGAAGCCGCTGGCATCGAACGCTTCCATGACTTGCCGGAAGTGACCTTGCCCCGGCACGACTATGCCCGCCGCACCCTCAAGTTCGGCAGGCTGATTGGTGACTCGGACGTTTAAGCCCGCCCGCAGCAGGGCTTTTTCGGCGCTGCGGAGATTGCCCGCGCCGTAATCGAGCAGCAACACTTCTTTCGACCCTCCAGCCGTCACAAAGCCCCCTTGGTACTCGGCAACTCGCCGCTGGTGACTTGCACCGCGTCTCTGAGCGCCCGCGCAAAGGCTTTCATAATGGCCTCGATGACGTGGTGGGCTTCTCTTCCGGCCAGCAGGCGCACATGCAAAGTCACGCCGCCGTGATTGCAAAAACCGCGCAGAAATTCTCGCAGATGATAGTGGGTAAAGTCGCCCGCCGTTCCCCACACCTCCAGCTTTTCCGGCTCGAAGGCGAGGTGGGCGCGGCCCGACAAATCCACGACCACGTGAACCAGCGTTTCGTCCATCGGCACGAAAGCGCTGCCGTAGCGCTCAATGCCTTTGCGGTCGCCCAGCGCTTGACTGAGCGCTTGCCCCAGCGTGATGCCGGTGTCTTCGACGAGGTGGTGCGGCTCGATGTGAAGGTCGCCCGTCGCCTGAACGCTGAGGCCCAGCCGTCCGTGGCGCGAAAGCTGCTCGAGCATGTGATCGAAAAAGCCGTGTCCGCTGCTCAGCTCCGCGCCGGGCGTGTCGAGATCGAGCCTGACAGTGATAGCGGTTTCTAAAGTGCGGCGCTCTACGGTGGCGTGGCGGGAGGTGGGGCGGGAAGCTGACATGAACAGAGTCTAGCGGGCAAAAGCGGGAAGCAGGGCAGGGGGAGCGCCGCCGCTTTTGCTCTGCTTCCGCTCACCTAGACTGAGCCATGACCCGTTTGACTGGCAAGGCCCCCAACCGCCGCCGATGGTGGTGGCTGCTGCTGGTGGCAGCGCTCGGTACAGCCTGCACCACTGTCTTTACCACCCAACTGACCACTCCAGGTGCCGAGGCGCTCACCAAAGGCCAAGCCCTCCTCGGCAAAAAAACTGTGCTGGCCATCGTCGCCCATCCCGACGATCTGGAGTGGTACATCGGCGGCACCCTGCGGCGACTTTCAGACAACGGGGCAAATGTGCAGGTCGTGGTGTCCAGCGACGGCGAGAAGGGGCCGAACAAAATCGATGCCCCTGACCTCGCCGCCGCCCGCCGCGCCGAGCAGGCCGCCGCCGGAGCCATCAACGGCTACACCAAAATCCACTCGCTGGCTCTGCCGGATAGGGGCGTGGCCGCCGACCCGCGCTTTTTGCCGGAAGCGGCGCGCATTTACAACGAAGTCAAGCCCGACGCCGTGTTCGTCTTTGATCCGAGCTCTCCGGCTCTCCCCTATTTACACGTGGATCATCAGGGATCGGCCCGCGAATTTTTAAAGTTCTGGGACACTCTGGGCGCGAATAAGCCGCCGGTCTATTTGTTTCAGACCCGTAGGCCCAACGTGGCAGTGGACATCAGCGGCGTGATCGACACCAAAGTAAGAGCGCTGGCCCAGCATGTCAGCCAAAACGGTGGCAGTGGCAGCGGCATGAAAGGTTTTTTTGCCGGATCGGGCAAGCAAGTGGGTGTGGAGTACGCTGAGCTGTTCAGGGAGTTGGACGGCAAGTAGTACGCCGGCTTGCGCCTCCTTTCTTTCAAGCCAAGAAAAGCCCCCCAACCCAAAAGCCGGGGGGTAATTTTGACTGGACAGCCTTAATCCAGAATGCGCTTGAGGTGCAAGTAGATCTCGTACCAATCGCCCTTGTCGCGGGGGCGCTTGCCGCGCAGCTCGATGCGGGCCAAGGTGCGAACCCAGTCCGGCGTGATCTGAGCGCCCAGCGTGGGGTCGGCCACCAAATCCGCTAAGCCTTTGGGCATGGCTCCTTCGGTATTTTGGCCGTAGAACTCAACGCCCTCGAGCAAGTCGTGAACGGTGATGTCGTAAGCGCCGGCCAGCGTTTGAAGGGTATCCAAGCTGGGGTTGGTGCGCCCACGCTCTAGGTCGGACAAGTACGGCACGCTGATGCTGGCCGTCTCTGCCACGTCTTTGAGGCGTAGCCCGCGCTCGCTCCTGAGCTCGCGGAGTCGTTCGTGTAATTTCATGCTTCACCTCCCGGTGTGGTGAGAGCCAGCCGCAGCACGCAGCCCCGAAGGCTCACAGATGAGCTGACTCAGGATGCTTGGCCGCCACGTTGACCGTTTGAGCCTTCTGATATTTACAGAATTTTGCACCCTCAAGTGCGAGTGTAGCACCGCGTTCCAGTCTGGTCAAGACAGAATGAAGTGGGTCAAGTTCTTGAACAAGGCGGGAAACTACGCTAAAATCGTAATCAAGAATTTGATTTACACTTCTTCTCATCTCCATCATTTTAGATATTGCTGTTCAGGAGGACTGTCCATGCGTGCCCTTGAAGACATTGCCCAAACGCTCAGACTCGGCCAATTGCACCCCACTGCCGTCCTCAACACCTTAATCGCCGCTGAAAACGAAGGTGGGCTGAGCGCCGTGCGGCACATTGAGCGCCAACTTACCCGCAGCGCCGACGCCCTGAGTGAGAGGCGGCACCCCCACAGCCAACTGGCCCAAATTTGGCTGAATTCCACCCGCGCTTATCTGGTGGCCCAAACCGAGCAAAAGCAGGCGGTCTGAGGCGATCAGGCGTCTATGCTTGCACCTGCCTGTGTCAGACTCGAACGATGACCCTCCGTGCCCAGACACTGTTGATGGTTGCCGTGCTTGCCCTGCTCTCTCCAGCCAGCGCACAGAAGCAAACGGGGAACCCAGTGGCCAAAAGTAAGAGCTTGACGCTCAAAGTCGGCGCAGCGGGCCAAGACCTCAAGGTGAGCGCGGGCGATACCCTACGCTTTGAATTGAGCAGCAGCGCCGGCACCGGCTACGCCTGGCACGTCCTCGACGTCGACCCGGTCTTTCTGGCTCTGGTGGACAGAACGGTTACTGCCGCGCCCACTGCCAACACGGTTGGAGCGAGCGCGGCGAGGCCGGTGGTCGGCAGTTCCGGCCCAGTGACCACCTACATCTACTACGTCAAAAAGTCACTCGACCTCGGCGGCTACTCGGTCACTACGCCGGTTGTCTTTGTCAACCTGCCGCCCGGACGCCAGACCACCCAAACGGCGAAGCTGATTCAGTTCAACTTGGCAGGCAAGTGAACCTAAATGGTCGGCGTAGAAAATTAAGGGGTTTCGTTCCAATTGAGCAAAGCTAGAACCTCGGCAGCGAGTTCTTGGACTGGCCTTTCATCGGTACAAATGCGGTTAACCCAAGCTGGCGTCCGTTCATCAAGCTCGGCGGCCCGTTGACTACTCCTTTCAAGATGTGTTTCCAGACCTGCACCGATCTCCCGCTGCTCTAGGCGGAGCCGCGCCGTACCGTCTGATGCAGTCAGTAGCACGGCGTTCGCTAAAGAATCTTCGCCTATTGCCCGCATCAGATCGCCAGTGTGAAGAACGCTGACAGTGTTGGTGTAAATTAATCTGCGGTAGCCGAGGGCACGGTAGTTGCCCCAGATGGATTTCAGATTCTGTTCGGCCAAGCCGTATTTCCAAGGCGGTGGGTACGCCAGATCGAGGTTGTCGCCCTCAATGACCGCGTGTTTAATCCGCAGAGCTGAGAGCTGATAGTGCAACTCGGCGGCCAGACTCGTTTTGCCCACCCCGGAGCGGCCACCTATAAACAGTACCTCGTTGCGCTCAGAGACCGTAGATTTCTCCATATTTCTCAAACAAATACTTCACGTAAGCGTCGGCGCTCAGCGGCTGGCCGGTGGCTCCCTCCACGATCTGCGCGGGGGTGCGGCGGCGGCCATACTGGTGCACGTTGACACGCAGCCATTCCCGCAGCGGCGCGTAATCGGCGTTCTGGAGTCCGGCGGCAATTTCAGGATTCTGGCAAGCGGCTTCTAGGAGCTGCACGCTCAGCAAGTTGCCGAGGCTGTACGTCGGGAAATACCCGATCAGACCCGCCGACCAGTGAATATCTTGCAGCACGCCTTCGCTGTCGCTGTCAGGCACCACACCCAAATATTCCTGCATCTTGGCATTCCAAGCGGCGGGCAAGTCAGCCACGCTCAGCTCACCCTCGATCAGGGCCAGCTCCAACTCAAAGCGCAGCATGATGTGAAAGTTGTAGGTCACTTCGTCGGCTTCCACCCGAATCAGGCTCGGCTGCACGCGGTTGACGGCGCGGTAAATGGACTCGGCGCTCTGGCCGGCGGCCACTTCCGGGGCGGCTTTGGCCAACTCGGCAAAATAGTGCTGCCAAAACGCCTTGGAGCGGCCCAGCAAGTTCTCAAAGAGGCGCGACTGACTTTCGTGAACGCCCAAGCTGGCTCCGCGTGCAAGCGGTGTACGCTCCAACTCTTGGCTGACGCCGTGTTCGTACATGGCGTGGCCGGTTTCGTGCCAAGTTCCGAACAAGCTCATGGGAAAGTAGTGTTCGTCAAAGCGGGTGGTGATGCGGATGTCATCGGCGCTGAAGTTGGTCTGAAAGGGGTGGGCGCTTTCATCCAGCCGCGAAAAGCTGGGCAGTAGACCGAACGCTTCTTCGGCAACTTTGAGCGAAAGCTGACGCTGGGCCACCGCCGGAAATGGGCGCGTCAGCACGCCGTAATCCGTGGCATCGCCTGCCGCGACGATGGAGCGCAGCAGCGGCAAGGTGCGCTCACGCAAATCGGTGAAAATCTGCCGGACGTGGGCCGTCTTCATGCCGGGTTCGTAGTCATCGAGGAGCACGTCGTACGGGTGCTGGTCATAACCGATCAGCTCAGCGTACTGTTTGGTCAGGCTCAGCACCCGCTCCAAGTACGGCGCGAAAGAAGCGAAGTCATTGTCGGCCCGCGCCTTGATCCAGGCGTGGTGGGCCTCGTTTCGGGCCTGCGAAACGTCTTCCACAAAGGCGGTGGGCAGCTTGGTGGCTTTGTCAAAGTCACGCCGAGTCACCCTCAACAAGTCCACGTCCACTTCGCTGAGTTGCCCGGCGTCCACCGCTTCAGCGGCCTCCAGCAGCGCCCGCGTTTCGTCGGAGGTCAACAGGTGGTGGCTGAGTCCGGCCAAACTGGACATTTGAAGCCCGCGAACCCGCGCCGCGTCCTCCGGCATCTGGGTTTCCTGATCCCACGACAGCAGGCCCTGCGCCGCGCCCAGATCACTGATGAGATTGAGGCGGCGCTTGAGAGTGTCCAAGGGGCTGATGGAGGCGACCTGTTTGGGAGCAGTGACAGTCATGAATCTAGGCTAGCACCGCCGGGCAGTCAGGAGTGCAGGTTCAAACCTCACTGCCACCGTTCGCGCTCTTCCGCCGCCTCGCCCAGCAGCAGGGGGCGCACTTCGCCCAGCAAGTACAAGCTGCCGCACACCACGCTCAGGCCCGGCGGCAACGACGCCAGCGCCCCGGCAGGCGTAGATGCGGAGCGAACCGGAATCCCGAACGGTTCAAAGAATTTGGCCAACTCCTGCGGCTCGGCGGCGCGGGGACTCAGCCGCGAGCGCGTGAGGATCACCTGACTGGCAATGGGCGCAAGTTCAGCCACCACGCCGGCAATATCTTTGTCGCCCGCTGCACCGAAGACCAGCGGCACTTTCTCTACGCCCAGACTCCGCAGCGCCGCTGCCAGTGCCCGCGCGCCGTCTGGATTATGGGCACCATCGAGCACCACTTGGCGCTCCAAACCGTCCAGCCCGCCGAGCCAAATCAGTTTTTCTAACCTGCCCGGCCAACGAATTTGCGTAACGCCCTTCTGAATGGCTTCCAAATCGGTACCCAAGCGCTGGACCGCCAGCACCGCCAGCGCCGCGTTCATAGCCCCGTGTTGCCCGAGCAGTGGGGTCTGAACCGTAAGGCTTCCGGCAGGGCTGGTGAGCGTCACCCGTGAGCCTTGCCAACCCTGCGATTGCACTTCTACTTGCGCCTCGCGGCCCAGCGCCCACACGTCCGCGCCCGTCGCGTCGAGCAGCGGCCAGAAAGCGGGCACGATGCCAGTCACGGCCGGCAGGCCAGCCCGCAGAATTCCGGCTTTCTCGCTGGCAATGGCGCTGAGGGTATCGCCCAGAATCTCAGTATGGTCCAGAGCCACACCTGTAATGACACTCAAGGCCGGCTCAAGCGCGTTGGTGGCGTCGAGCCGCCCGCCCAGCCCGACTTCCATCACGGCCCACTGCGCTCCGGCCTCCGCAAACAGCCAGCAGCCCAGCGCCACCACGATTTCAAAAAAAGTCGCTCCGAGCGCTTCGGCGTGGGGGCGTACTCGGCCCAGTCCAGCTTCAACCACATCAGCGGATAACTCCTGACCACCCACCACGAAGCGCTCAGCAAAGCGGGTCAGGTGCGGACTGGTAAACAGGGCGGTGCGCCGGCCCGATGACTGGAGAATGCTGGCCAGCGTCGCCGCCGTGCTGCCCTTGCCGTTGGTACCGCCCACCAAAACGGTTTGAAAAGTAGTTTGCGGATCGCCCAGCATATTCAGTAGCTCACGCACCCGGCCCAAACCCGGATGTACCCCGAAGCGCTGACGGGCGTAGAGCCAATCGAGATGGTTACTCAAAGTGGTTACTGAGCGAAATACGCTTCTAAAGCGGGGACAATCTGCTTTTTGCGGCTGATCAGATTGCCCAAATCGGCCAGATGCTGCTCAGTCGCTACGCCAAAGGCCGCCTGCACCACCTCCGCCTCAGTATCCGACACGATCAAGGTACGGTTGGTTTCGTTCAAAATATCCACTACACCCAGCAAAATGCCACTCAACTTGCTGGCGGCCTTCTCGGCTTGCATGGCGCTGAGCAGTTCGGCTTGCCGCCCGAAAACGTAAGCTGGATTGGTCGTTTCAATCATGCCGATGCCCCACGTTTCTGACCCGAGCGGAAAAACTTTGTAATCCATTTTGAGCAGTTTGTCGGCGGGCATGTCACCAAGGTCGCTCTTGGCCGCGAACATCTGCATGGCGTAGCCTTCCACGTCGCTGATACCCGCGATAGGCGCGAGAAAAGCGGCAGCGTCCCTGTCTGTATCGGTGGTGGTGGGACTGCGAAACTGCAAGGTGTCCGAGAGAATGGCGCTCAGCAGCAAGCGGGCGTCGGTAGGCTCGACGCTCAGGCCCGCTTCGCGGTGCAACTTGAGCAGCAGCGTGCCAGTGCAGCCCAGCGGCTCAAAGCGCAGGAAAGCAGGCTGGGCGGTGCTCAGGTCGCCAAGCTTGTGGTGATCCACCACATAGCGCACGTCAAGTTCGGCCAAGTTGGGCACACTCTGGGCCGACTCGTTGTGATCCACCAGCGCCACCGAACTGCCCGCAGGTAAAGCCGCAAGCAAGTCCGGCGCGTTCACGCCCGCCTCACGCAGCACGTAAGCCGTCTCGTGGTTGAGTTCACCGAGGCGGTAAGGGGTCGCCGGCGTGCCCGTGCGGGTCAGGAAGTGAGCATAAACCAGCGCCGCCGTGATGGCGTCGGTATCGGGATTGAGATGGCCAAAAACAGAAATCATGTTGAGCAGTCTAGAGCATTGCCGCCTAAGGTGCCCAACAAAAAAATACCCCCCGCACATGGCAGGGGGCATTTCGGGGGTGAAGAAGGGGCTTAGAAGTTGACCTTGTAGGTGATCTTGAAGGTCGAACCCTGAGCCACTTGGCCGCTGGGCAGGGCCATCTGGGTGCCGTTGGCGTCTTTGGCGCTCAAGTTGTAGAGGCCGTACGCGAACGACAGATCGTAGTAGTTGCCTTCCACGTAGACGCCGTTCTGGTTGATCGAGTAAGCGCTGCCGTTGTCAACGTACTTCCCGGCGTTGTTGTCGTCGCCATTATCCCAAGGGGTGTAAGCGCGGTTCTTGGTGTTCAGGCCAGCGTAGTAGACGGCCAGTTTGCCGGTGGGCAACAGGAAGTCGTTGAGCTTGATGCCCGCACGGTAGCTCAGTGCCGAAACGCCGTAGTTCTTGGTCGCGTCGGAGCTGCCGGTGTAGTTGCGGCTGAGGTAGCCGACCTGACCTTCGACGCTGGGCTTGAAGATGGTGTCAATGGTGTCGGTGCTGACCTTGGCTCCGGCAGCGACAGTCGAAAGATCAGCCTTGGCCGCGCTGTCGTAGATGAAGTTGTTGTAGAGGCCTTTGAGGTTCACATTGAGGAAGCCCAGCTTGGCGTTGTACAACCCGTCAGCGTAGAGCAAGCTGTCGTTGTAAGAGGAGGAGCCGCTGCTGAGGCGCTTGGCGTAGCCAAAACGAAGCGACAGGTTCTTGACCAATGCACCGGGCAAAGCGCCGTCGTGCATGATTTCTGCGCCGTACTCGCTGTAGCAGACCTTGTCAGAGAACGCGCCCAAGCTGAAGGTCAGTGCGCCGCCAACTGCGTCGGTATCGGTCAGGCCGGTGCCGGGGTGCTGCGAGCCACAGCCGCTCTGGTTGGTGAGGGCGGTGTCGTTGAGGGTGTAGTAGCTGTTGTAGCGGCTGTTAGCAAACAGGCTGGCAGTCTTTCCGGCGATTCCGTAGATCACAGTATCTGTCGCGGCGCGGGTGCCACCGATGCTCACGTCTTGGTAGTAGCCGCCAACCGAGAAGCCAAAGCCGGGGGTCAGGTCAGCACGCGCGATGTAGCGGGTGGCCGCTTCGTTGGCGGCCGTTGCCACCATGTCGGTCTTGGCGCTATTGCTGATGTCTGCCGAGTTGGTGCCGGTGTAGAGGCTGTAGTAGCCGCCGCGCACCGTGACCAAGTTCAACAAGTTAACTTTGGCGGCCACGCCGTAGTCCACGATGCCGTTGTTGTCGGTGGAACCGAGGTTGCCGCCCTGAACGGTCTGAACGTTGTAGTAACCGCCCACCGCCACGGGGCCGAGGGTGCCGCCCACTTGCGCCGCCGCACCGACTTGGCCAGGAGTAGCGTACTGAGTTGCGCCGTTGTTATCGGTCGTGGCGCGGTCACCACGGTTATAGGGAGCCGTGCTGCCGTTGTCGCCGTCTTTGGGGTTGGCTTCGGAGATCGCAGCAGTTTTGTCGTAGTTGGCATCAACGCTGCGGTAGTTCAGGTCGTAGATGCGAATGGGACCGACGCTGCCACTGGTCTTGGCATAGAAGACATTGCTTCCGCTGGTGACTGCCGCGTTGCCGCCGTTTTGACCGCTCAACACGCTACGGGCGTATTCGCTGTCAATCTGGAAGCCCGCAAGTGCGCCGTGCGCGTCTGCGCCGTAAGTTTTGGCATCCGACACCACGATGGTGGAGCCGTCGAGCAGCGTCACTTTTCTCGCGAATAGGGAGGTGCTGTTGCCTTGATTCAGGCCCGCTTTGAGGCCCACGCTGTCCAAACCTTCCTGCGCGTAGTTCAGGCCCAGCTTGAGGGTACCAATCGGGGTAATCTCGGCACGCACGCCACGGTAGTACTGGTAGTCGCCGTCACGTCCGTCAGCAGCGTAGTTGTTGCTGCCGTCGGCTTTGTAGCTCAGGCGGCTGCTGCCGTAGACCGCTTTGATGATGGGCTTAAAGGCTCCCAGCACTGGCAAGTTGCCGCCGTCCACCGTGACCACGTAGCCGTCACCGCGAGCGTTTTTGTCATTGTCGAACACGTAGTCGCTGAACTTGGCTTTCACGCCGCGTCCGAAGTCCACCGTCACGGGGCTGTTGCCGACTGTGAAGGTCGCCGTGCCGTTCTTAAAGTAGAAGAACAGCGGCTGGTACTTGTAGCCGTTACTGTCGGTGATAGCGGGGTACTTGTCTAAGTCTGCTTGTTTCTGGTCACCCGTCAGCGAGGGATTAGCGGAGATGCCGAACTTGATGTCGACATTCTTGATAGCCACGCCGCCCGCGCTGGTGAGGTAAGCGCCAGTGTTGGTGCTGGTGCCGTTGTTGGCCGTGCCAGTGGTGTTGAAGGTGATACCGAAACTAATGCTGGTGCGGCCTTCTTTGTTCACGCCCGCAATCGGAGCGTAGGCCGCAGTGGTGTAGCCCAGTTTCGTATCAGCATCGCTGATTTTGTAATCCCCTAAAGCACCATTGTTAGCCGGAACCGTCTTGGTGATAGCTGCTTTGGTGGTGGGATCAATACCGGTCAGCGTAATAGTGCTGGTCGAGAAACCGTACAGGCCGTCGGCGTTGTTGACCACTTTGGTGGTGTCGCCCGCCAAGTCCACGTAGTCTACAGAGGTATCAGACGTGCCGGCATCACCGTCATCGCCCGTGCTGAACTTGGTGCCAGCGAAGAGGCGGTCAATGTCCATGTCACGGTCGGCGCGGGCCACGTAGTAGGTCGCACTGAGGTTGGGCTTGATGCTGAAGGCGTTTTTCTCCAACAACGTAACGCGGTTGCCGATGTCGGTGATTTTGGTTTCGTTGACGGCCACGCGGCCCACCAAGTTGTCAAAATCAGCACGCTGCACGAAGTCGGCTTGAGCAGCTTCGATGGCGCTGGAGCGGTCTTGCAAGTTGAGGATGTCCTGGTTGAGCAAGACAGTCAAGTCGTTGAGGGCGGCGATGCTGCTGGCGTTGTCGTCCACATCGGCACGCAAGGTGTCGTAGTTGGCCGAGAGGTCGTCGGCACGGGTGGTGAAGTCGCTGATCTGGCCTTGCAGATCGGCAATCGCGTCGCTGTTGCCCGCGACTTGGTCTTGCACGGTGGAAACTTGGTCTTGCAGATCAGCCTGAGTTTCCTCGTTGGCAGTGTTATCAAACGCCCCGGCGCTCTCGGCAGGCGCAGGCATGCTGGACATCTGGCCGCCTAATTCCTCGACGCGCTGCTCCAAACGGGAGAAGTCGTCTTTGGTCACGGCGTTTTCTTCGAGGTCGCTGACGCGCACACCCAGAGCGGCCAGATCGGCGGCCAGCTCCTGAATAGCGTTTTGCAAGCTGGTCATGGTTTCTGGGTCCATGACAGGAGCCTGCGCGGTGCCCATCTGGTTGAGCAGACGCGCAATGATGACGGCCGCTTCGTAGCGGGTCAGGTTCTGGGTGCCGCGGAAGGTACCGTCGGGGTAGCCCAGAATGACGCCCTGCGACACAAGACGGTCAATCGCGTCTTTGGCCCAGTGACCGGCAGGCACATCGGTCAAGGCAGGGATTTGAGCTGCTGGAGCTGCCGCCGGGGCGGTGTCCTGAGCGGCTGCGAAACCAAACGACAACGCAGCGGTGAGAGCGAGCAAAGACTTCTTCATATGAACCCCCGTAAATGTCGCGCGTCAGAAAATGACTCTGGCTTGAAGGCATTCATGGGGCGAGTTACCGAGTTTCCTCTCCCAGACGCAATCGCTGTCCTCATTTGTGCCGCGCAACCTGCCCCAGTCTTCCTCTTTCATGAGAAAAATCAGTTCAGATCAGAGTGATGATACACGCATGAAGATCAGGTGGTCAACCCTGAGAGGCCCATAAAGGCGAGAAATAAGCCAAATCATCCAATTTGAGCGTACTGAGCGACCCCAAAGCCATCTCTCATGAAGACAGTTAATCCAGAGCTGATCTGAAAAAAGACCTAAAAATTCTCATTTCTGGTCTTTGCAGAGGTGCAATAGAGCATTTGTCCGAATAGATGCCTGAGCAAAAAGTACGCTCAACCATCCATCCTCCCAAATGCTCTCTCTATTCCACTCCCGTTGGTCGGTCAAAGGAGAGCTTCTTTTACGACAAATGCTCCAAAACTGTTAAAAGTGAAGTCTCACCTCTTGGTTCACATCTTGAGAGACATCCACCATCTCTTCTAAGCTCGACTTTGGCCATTGGATACTGTCAGGCGGCGTAGCAAAGTGCGTCTGCGAGGCGCTCAATAAAGTCCAGTGGGACTTGAATCATTTCACGTCCTGGCGCAGACATGCGAAAAGTCGGTACCTTCCATAACGCTCGCCGAGGTTCGGCGAGCGCATCGACAAAAGTTGGCAGGGTCTTGTCGTACCAGGCGGCACGACGAACCCAGACGTCCTGGCCCTGCCAGCGCTCATGGGCCATCAG